>JAURYC010000038.1 GCA_030654105.1 Deltaproteobacteria bacterium | reverse complement strand
GGGGCGGGTTTGTATTGAGGGGGTTGAGGGGAAACGGGAGGTTGCGGTAGAGGAATTTTTTAAAGGTCCTGGGGAGACGGTGTTGTCTTCTGGGGAGATGATTACGGCGGTATATGTACCGGAGATGGCGGAGGGAAGTGGGGCTGCGTATATGAAGATTGGGCGGCTGGAGGGGATGGATTGTGCGTTGGTAGGGGTTGCGGGGTATTTGGCGCTGGGGGCGAGGGGGCGAGAGGTCAGGGAAGTTGGGTTAGCGGTGGCGGCCTGTGCGCCGGTGCCCTTGCGGGTGAAGCGGGCGGAGGAGGTGTTGCTTTCGGGTTCGTTGACGGAGGCGCGGCTGAAGGAGGCGGCGCGGGTTGTGGCGGAGGAGGTTACGCCGATCAGCGATATGCGGGGGAGTGGATGGTATCGGCGGGAGGTGGCTGGGGTTTTGGCGTATCGGGTGTTGGAGAGAGCGTGGAAGTTGGCTGAAGGAGATGGAGGTGGGCGGTGAAGTTAGCGATTGATTTTAAGGTGAATGGGGAGCGGCAGCAGTTGGAGGTAGAGCCGTGGGTGACGTTGGTGGAGGTCTTGCGCGAGGTCCTTCATTTAACGGGGACGAAGGAAGGGTGTGGAGAAGGGGATTGTGGGATGTGTATCGTATTGGTGGATGGGCGGCCTGTGAATTCGTGTTTGGTGTTGGCGGTGGATGTAGCTGGGCGGAGGGTGGAGACGGTTGAGGGGTTGGGTGGGGAGGATGGTGGATTGCATCCGTTGCAGCGGGCTTTTTTGGAGAGGGGTGCGGTGCAGTGTGGATTTTGTACGTCGGGGATGATCTTGAGTGCGAAGGCGATGCTGGATGAGGATCCGAAGGTGGGGGCGGAGGAGATTAAGCGGGGTTTGGCTGGGGTGTTGTGTCGGTGTGGGACGTATAAGAAGGTTATCGAGGCTGTGAGAGCGGCTGGGGAAGAGATGGGGAGGAAGAGGTAGAAAATGGATATTCGGTATGTAGGGAAGTCGGTGGTGCGGGTAGATGGTTTGGAGAAGGTGACGGGACGTGCGGTGTATAGTGTGGATGTGGAGTTGCCAGGGATGTTGTATGGGGCGGTGTTGCGGAGTCCGGTGGCGCATGGGCGGATTGTCGGGGTGGATGTTGCGGAAGCGCGGAAGGTTGCTGGGGTTCGGGCGGTTGTTACGGGGAAGGATTTTCCCTATACGTTTGGGAACATGATTAAGGATCAGCCTTTTTTGGCATTTGACCGGGTGCGGTATGTTGGGGAGCCGGTGGTCGCGGTGGCGGCGGAAACGGAGTTGGCGGCGCAGGTAGCGGTGGGGAGGGTGCGGGTGGAGTATGAGGAGTTGCCGGCCGTCTTCGATCCACGGGAAGCCATAGCCAAAGGTGCTCCCTTAATCCATGAGCATTTGGAGGAATATTTTCATTTACCTCGTTATGAAATTGTTCCGGGAACAAACATTTGTGTCCTGCGAACTTATTCTCTGGGGGATATGGAGAAGGGGTTTGCCGAAGCTGACGAGATCGTTGCAGATGATTATTATGCGCATCCCGTAGCCCATACCCCGATGGAGCCCCATGCCGCCGTAGCCCAGTACCTCCCTTTTACAGAAGAATTCACGATCTGGTCTTCCACGGATAGACCCCACACTATTGCCAAAGAACTGGCTGCAGCTCTGGGTACTTCCCTCAACAAAGTCCGCTATATCTCAACTTATTCCGGGGGGGGATTTGGCGGCAAGGGAACTATGGTGGCTGAAGCCATTGCTGTCGCCCTGGCGCGATTCACCAAAGGAAGGCCGGTGAAAGTGGTCCTTTCCCGGGAAGAGGAACTAACGGCTTCGCAAACCCGGGTGGGGGCATATCTGAAGCTTACCACGGGCGTGAAAAGAGACGGGACCATTACGGCCCGCAAGGCCGAAATGATCTGGGATAGTGGTGCTTATGCTTCCTGGGCCCCCGATGTCGCTTTCCGGGGGGCCTTGCAGATCATGGGTCCATACCGCGTACCCAACCTGGAGCTCCGTTCCCGCTTGGTTTATACCAATAAGGAAATCAGCGGTGCCTATCGGGGCTTTGGCACGACCCAGGTAACTTGGGCCTGCGAAGTCCATATGGATAGCATCGCCGAAAAGTTAGGTTTAGATCCCCTGGAGATCCGCCTCAAGAACGGTTATGTGGAAGGGGATCCCTACATCAACGGCCAGATTTTGCGCGGCGTGGGCATGAAGGAAACCCTTAAGCGAGCAAGCCGCGAGATCGGATGGGGAGAAGCAAAACCATCACTTGGGGGATCCAAAAGAAGAGGCAAGGGAATCGCCGTTACGATCAAGCCCACGGCAACCCCCACGGAATCCTACTGCTTCATCAAGCTATACGATGATGGGGGCGTTACCCTGCTTTCCAGTGCAGTGGAAGTCGGTTGCGGCCAGAAAACCGTCTTAGCCCAGATGGCTGCGGATACCATCGGTGTACCATTAGCCTCCATCTCCGTCCCTCAGTCTGATACTCATCTTTCGCCTTATGATCTCGGAGTATGTTCCAGCCGAACTACTTATCACATGGGGAACGCCGTTATTATGGCCGGCATGGAGGTGCGCAAGAAAATCTTGAAATTTGCCGGGGAAATTTTGGAGGCAGATCCTGAAAGCCTGAATCTTTCTGAAGGGAAGATCTTTCAAAAAGGTGCGGGAGAAGCAAGGATAAGCTTGAAGGAGCTTCTGGCCAAAAAAATCGGAGGAAGGGGCGGGTCCATTCTTGTAGGGGAGGGGCACTATACCCCGGTTGGCTCTCCCTTGCTGGCCGCTCTGCCCGGGCGGGAAGGAATGAGCAGTATCTTCTGGATGTTTGCGACCCATGCCGCCGAAGTTGAGGTTGATACCGAGACAGGCATAGTGAAGGTGTTAAAGGTTGCGGCGGCTCATGATGTGGGGAAAGCTATTCATCCGGTGTTGTGCGAGCAGCAGATCGAAGGTTCAGTGATCATGGGGTTGTCCAATACTCTTTTTGAAGAGTTTAAAATGGAAAAGGGGCGCATTTTGAATGATACCCTATCTGACTATAAAGTGGCTTCTACCTTGGATACACCTGAGATCGTTTCCATCATTGTAGAAACGGAACATCCAGAGGCTCCCTTTGGGGCTAAGGGGGTCGGAGAACCCGCCGCGGCGCCGACGGGTCCCGCCATCGCCAATGCGATCTTTGATGCCATCGGGGTACGATTCAAGGATCTCCCCATCACCCCGGAAAAAGTCCTATCCGCCTTAAGCGAAAAAAACAAGAAAGAAGCTTGAGGTAAATTTATGGTTGGAACTGACCCATCGTGTCCGTTCCAACCGATTTATTCATTCGGGAAGTTGTTTTTTCGGGTAACGAATCTCCCCCAACCGGGTTCTCCAATGACCTTTCCTTCCTCCATGACGATCTTTCCCCGCACCAGGGTCAGGACTACATCTCCGGTCACTTCTCTGCCGTGATAGGGTGTCCAGCCGCATTTGGAAACAACCTTGGCATTATCGAATACCACTTTCCGCTTTAGGTCAACCAAAATCAGATCGGCATCGCAACCCACTCGTAACGACCCCTTTTGTCCGGTCAGCCCGTAAATCATTGCCGGTCTTTCGCTGCGGAGATAAGCAACCTGCTGGAGCGTCAGGAGTTTCCGGGAAACCAAATCGAGCAAAATCAAGGTCGCCGTCTCCACCCCGGGGATCCCGAAGGGAGCCAGCCAGATATCTTGCACCCCTGCTTCCTTGTCTCCATAGGGATAGGGACAATGATCGGAGTTCACCATGTCGATGAGTCCGTTGGCAGCGCACCACCACATCTTCTCCACCTCTTCTTTTTTCCGCGGGGGTGGGGTGAACTTGGCAAACGGTCCTTTGGCCTTCAAGTCCTCCTCGGTGAGGTAAAGGTATTGGGCGCATGTTTCCGTGTAAATGGAAATCCCCTGAGCCCTCGCTGCAGCCAGTTCGAGAACGAGAGAAGGAAGGCTGGTGTGGGCAACAGCAACACGTGCTCCCGTCTTCCTTGCAGCATAAAGCAAAGTTCGGACAGCCAGCTCCTCTGCTTCAGGTGACCGCCACTCCGCAACGCTCAAAGGGTCTTTCCGGCCCTGTTTCCGCAACTGTTCTTCTTTCTTCTTCAAGAGTGAATCGTCTTCACAGTGAAAGAGGGCGATTCCGTTGAATGGGCGGATTTCGTCGAGGATCTCCATCAGGTTGCCGCTGAGGAGGGCGTCCGCTTCGTGCAATTCGCAGGTAAAACCCTTGAAGCCTAATGCCCCCGCCTCCCACAGACCCTTCAGATTTTTTAGATTGGTCAGGCTCAAACCGGCCAATAAACCGAAGTCGACGATAGAACGCGTCTTTAAATACTCCTTCTTACCCAATAACTCCTTTGTACCAAACACCTGGGGCTCTGTGCGATGGTGATCGATCACGGTGGTGACCCCTCCTCTGGCGGCTGCTCTGGTTCCGGTTGTGAAATCCTCCCGGTCGGTATAGCCTGGATCCATCATATGGACATGTCCATCAATCGCTCCCGGAAGGATGTAAAGGCCATGGGCATCGATCACTTTTGGAGGGTGATTTTCCAGAGATTGGGTGATCCCGACGATCTTTCCCTCGCGGATATAGAGGACACCCGGGTAGATACTTTGGGAGTCGACCAGAAGTCCGTTGATGATGGCCAGATCTGCTTTCATAGGACGACCTCCTGTAATGGCTTCCCGGTTCTCTTGGCCAACCGGCCTGCCCTTACGGCGAGGGCAGTGATCCGGCTGGCTTGGAGTCGATTTGGCGCTGATATCGTTTTTCTTGACGGGCTCACTTCAGCATCTCCTCTTCGAAGGGAAAGAGGGTGAAGAACTCGTGCCCCTTATCGGTAATCAGTATATCGCATTCCAACCGGACCGTTTGTTCCAGCAACGGATGTCCGGCAAAGGTCTCTACTGCAAAGTACATGTTGGTCTTAATCTCGGCGGGGTACTTCAGGGAATAGGCCCGCGAAATCCACATCCCCTCATAGAGCGTTAGACCGATGGAGTGGGCAAACTGTTGAAGCGTAACCGTCCCGTACTTGTCGTCATCATAGACCGGGAATTTTTCGGCCACGTCCCGACTCGTATTGCCGGGCTTCATCATTTCGATCGCGGCCATGAGAGAACCGTAGCACTCCTTGTAGAGGTCTTTCTCTTTCGGGGTGGGCTTGGCTTCCACCTTGAAGCAGCGCACGTAGTCCACGAAATACCCGGAAGGCCCGACGGTGTTGTTGTCGATGATCACGAGGTCACCCTGGCGAATGATCTTGTCGGTCGGCCAGCGGCGATAGGGACTCGTATTTCCACCGGAAGCAACGATGATTTCGTAAACGATTTCACACCCCTTGGAATACATGTACTCGATCATCTTCCCGGAAAGTTCTCTTTCGGTGATTCCCGGTTTAGCCCATTCATAACGAGCTTTGTACATGCAGGCATCCGCAATGGCCGCAGACTGTTTCAGAAGTTCAATTTCATCCGGGATCTTGACGACCCGGGCAGCCGACATGGCCGGCCAGGCATTGACGACGTTGATCTTCTTTTTCTGAAAAGCAGCCAGAGAAGCCATGTCGAGAGAATCGATTCCGATCTTCTCCTTCTCCACCTTATGTTCTCGAAGAACTTCGACAACGCTGTCCACCATTCGATCTACCATATATTCCACGGCTCCCTCGGACCACTTCCAGGTGATGGCCGGACGAATCCTTCCCTCCATCCACGGCAGATCGATTTTCGCGCATTCCAGGTCGGAACCGGCCGTCTCAAATAAAATGGGTTCTCCGCCTCGGGGAAGGACGGCGTAACGGATGAAGATGTTGTACTTCCAGTTTCCCTGGAAAGAGCTCGTCAGATAACGGACGTTCGCTCCGTCATAAACCACCAGGGCTCCCAGATCGTGGATCTCCATCTGCTCCTTGGCTCGGGCCAGTCGTTCCTTGCGGAGCCGGTCAAAATTGACCCTCTCCTGCCAATCCGCACCCGTCAGAGAGTATACCCTTCGGGGATCATACTCATGGGGTCGACCAATAAATGATAGATCCTTTACCATAATCCTTTCCTCCTTTTGAGTTAATGAAAACTCTGAAACCGTCCTCTCTCCCCGGAAAAGGGGAGACAACGGGTTCAGTCTTTTCCTTTTTCCAGAGCGACCAAGAGGGCCTTCTCCTCATCCAGCATATGTTGTTTCATGGCCTCCACCGCTCTCCCAGGATCCTTTGCTTTCAAGGCGAGATAAATCATTTTGTGGGCGTGGAGGGCTTTTTTGGGTGTCCAGGAGATGCGATAGATCTTGTTCTGGCTTTTGCGCATGAGATTGGCCAGCATGTCCCACATCAGAAGAAGCATTAAGGGAAAGCTTCCTCCCAGTGATCGACTGATCAAATGGTTTGACCAATTCGCATCCATTCATAGTATGCCTGAAATGCTTTGTCAACGGAAAAAAAGAGCTTTCCCGCTCCTCTTGGGAATGATCGGCACGAGCACAAAGGATGGGTTTCTGCCGCCTGCGAAAAGGGTGTTCCTCCCGCCAAATAGGGCTTCGGGTCGGTCATCGGGATCGTTATGGAGGAACGGGCCGCATCCTCTCATCTCGTTGACGAAGGACTTGATGCACAAAAGGCGGACGGTAAATGTCGGCTCGAAGCACCAAGCCATCGTCCATGGGGATCGGAACATCCCAGTCAATCCTCATCCCATCCCTAAGTTCACTCTTCTGGCTCATGGTCTCTCCTCCTTTATGCTGACTGTTGGACATGGCATGGGTACTTCTTTCGGAGTTACTGGGTGGAGAACCTGGAATAGCAAAGAATCCAAATATGCATGAACTTGAAGAGTACAATATCCCGATAACATCAATGATTTGCACGGGGGTTGGCCAGGCGGGGTCGGTCTCGCAGCTTTTTTACGAAATACAAGTGCAAGCAAAAAAAGGTCGTACAACAAGATTGGAAAAAACGCTTCGCAACGTCATCCCTAAATTGGATAAATTGGTTGATTTCCCATGGTATGCGAGACGTTTTGGTTACCTGCTTCCGAGACTATTCCTCAAATCTATTCTCAGAAAAATGGCCACGGAGATTAAGGATTCGAGATATAACCAACAATTTCTGGACGAGGATTCCATCAAAAGAAGGTTTTTGAGATTCTACGCGGCCTCATGCCTTCGGGCGAAGGAAGATTTTGGGATCGATCCTCCGAAGAAAATGATTTTTGGCCATACCCACGAACCTATTCCTATCGATAATCCCTTTAAAATCAAGAAAAGCGAATTACCCGACCTTGGTGTCCCAGAGGTTTGGGCGTATAACACCGGAGGTTGGCTAAAAGAGGGAACAAAGGGCGCAGAGGTGTTCTTTTTTGATGATGACGGGACGCTTTCGAGTGTATCCATTAAGTAAGTCTCACGTTGGTGATCATCCCTAATTTCAATACTGAATTTGCCTATGTGACGCCGTCGCGCTTGCACTCGATGACCGCGAAGGGGCGAGTGCGGGCGTCGTCGAGGAAGACGACAAGATCGGCGGCGTCCTTGGGCGTGCGGTCGGGGACGGTGACCTCGACCCCGATGCGGGCGGGTTCGTAGCCGTAGCGGAAGATGAGCTCGGCCCAGTATTCGGTGCGAACTTGCTCCTCGGGGGCAGAGAAGCGCTCGGAATGGTTAACCGCAACATAGGTGATCCGCTGCTTTGTCCCTTCGCCGGAGATAGTGGCGTAGCCCTTCTCTATGGCTTGTCCGAGATATGTCATTCGGTACTCCTTTTTATCGTTGTGCATCCTATCGTCTATGACGCATAACGTTTAAATCAGCGGGGCGGGTTAGCGTATCCGCTGGATTGATTTGTTCTGCTCACTCAATGCAATGGAGCATCTTAAGAATCGTTCCAACATCCCTCAGAAAGTCGTCCGCTTCCTTAGTCGTAGGCGTCTTGCCCGTGTGCACGACTTTGTTACGAACATCAAACACCCTCTTGAGCAACGCGTTAATAGTTGTCCGATCAACACCCGTCTGCTTAACATTTTCTCGAATAACGCGTCGAACACCAACTTTGCCATCAGATTGGTCCTCCAAAACGCGGGTTACCAGGTTCATAGCCGTGTAACCTAGTATTATCCCCTCGGTAGGGTCCGCCGTTCCCTTTGCCCGGTGATATACCTCGGCCACTTCACTCGCTTCTTCCAACGGTTTTCCCTCCATCAAAGCGCAGTACTTTGAGGGCATAACTGCATCAAGCGTGCAATCTAACTCGTCCGGCAAAAAGCGTTTGACAAACCGGTAA
>JAURYC010000037.1 GCA_030654105.1 Deltaproteobacteria bacterium | reverse complement strand
CTTGCGCCACTCCTTTGCCACGCATCTTCTTGAAGCGCGTTATGACATCCGCACGGTGCAGGAACTGTTGGGACATGCCAATGTCGTCACCACCATGATCTACACTCACGTACTGAACAGGCCCGGGCTCTCAGTAAAGAGCCCGGCGGATATCTGAAGACGGGAATCCGGGGCCACCCATTAAAAGACTTGCTTATTGATATGTCCTAGAGCTACTACAATTGAGCACCGACTGTCAAAAGAAATCTGGTCCTGACTTCAATTGCTTCTCACGATGCGGAAACCGTGGGTTTGTGGGACGGCTCTCGCATTTGTTGGTAAGCAAATGATCTGGTATAAGAACGACTTATTTAAATACTTTGCCTTTCTTCAGGGGGACGTGTGTGGTAGGTCAAATTAAGTTCCTAAAGTGATCCCGCCGCAGGCGGGACTAAGATGAACGGATCCGGGGTTTCTTCTTGACCCGCAATACTCTTTTTCATATACTCAACTCACCCCAAGGCGAGTTTCAAACAATTCAATTCGAGATCCGCCAATCAATAAAAAAGGAGGACTTATGTCCTTGGAAGGCATTTACTTTGAGGATTTTGCCCCGGAAAAAATATTTAAGACCCACAAACGAACGATAACAGAAACTGATCTAGTAAATTTTATGACGCTATGCGGCTTTTTTGAGCCTCTCTTTCTGGATCAAGGGTATGTCGAAACCAAGACAGCCTTTGGAAGGCGAATTGTCCCGGGAGCTTTGTCCCTTGCTTATGCGGAAGGTCTAACCATACTTTCCGGAATCCTCCATCATACGGGCATGGCCTTTTTAGGAATGGAGCTGCAAGTTCTAAAGCCCGTGTTTGTCGGAGATACCATCGGAGTTGAAGTCGAAGTGATCGAAAAGAGAGAAACGCAAAAACCGGACAGGGGAATTGTCACCTTCCGTCATCGGGTGATTAATCAAAATGGCGAAGGGGTCTTGGAATATAAGGTGAAGCGGATGATCCGGCGCAAAGCCGGCAGCGATATCAAGCCGTAGACATCAAGTTGCCTTTGGGAAAATGGTGAATGGGGGGATCAGCTTGGGCGAATGGAGCTTTTCTTCGTCTCCTCTTCTTCTCGCAGGATCTTCCTCAGCACTTTCCCTACGTGCGATTTGGGAAGTTCTTTTCTAAATTCAACGACGGTGGGAACTTTAAACCTGGCCATATTTTTCTGGCAAAATTCGATGATCTCTTCTGCGGTAGCCTGTTCTTTTTCTTTCAAAACCACAAACGCTTTGACCGTTTCGCCCCGATACGGGTCCGGCACTCCCACGATGCAGGCCTCCTGGATTTTCGGGTATTGGTATAGGACTTCTTCGATTTCCCGGGGATAGACATTATAACCGCTGCAGATGATCATGTCTTTTTTCCGGTCGACGATGTAGAAATAGCCTTCCTCATCCATACGGCCGATATCCCCGGTATAGAGCCACCCATTGCGCAGAGTCTTCTTGGTCTCTTCCGGCCGATTCCAATAGCCCAGCATGACCTGGGGACCCCGGATGCACAGTTCCCCTTCCTCCCCCGGGGGAAGGTCTTTCTCTCCTGTTTCCAGGTCGACGATTTTGGCGTCTGTATCGGGCCGGGGCAATCCGATGCTGCCAAGTTTGCGTTTTCCCAGGAAGGGGTTGGCATGGGTCACCGGGGAAGCTTCGGTCAGACCATACCCCTCGCTAATTTTCGCGCCCGTTAACTCTTCAAAACGCTTTTGGGCTTCGATGGGCATGGGAGCGGAGCCCGAACTGCACACCCGAATCGAGGAGATGTTATATTTTTTAACTTGGGGATGGTTGATAATCGCCATGTACATGGTGGGAACCCCGGGAAAGCGGGTGGGCTGGTAAAGATTGATGGCCTCCAAAGCCTCGTCCACGTTGAAGCGGGGCAAAAGGATGATGGTGGCGGCTAATTCAATGGCCTCATTCATGGCCACGGTCATCCCGTAAACATGAAAAAGGGGAAGGACCGCGAGCATTCTCTCCTGTCCTTTCACTGCATCCTGGTTCCAGCTGACACATTGCAGGACATCGGAGACCAGGTTCCGGTGGGTCAGCATGGCCCCTTTGCTGAAGCCCGTGGTACCCCCCGTATATTGCAGGAGGGCCACCTCGTCGGGGTTCACCTGGACAGAAGGCGGAGGCAGGCGCCTTCCCATTTCGACTACCTCTGCATATTCGTAAACCCCCTTGGCCGCGGCTGTTCCCGCTTTTTGCCCAGTCCTTTCACCGCCTGTCTCATGGAGATCAGTAAGGATGATGGTCTTCAGGGGGATTTTTTTCCTCACCGCTTCCAATCGGGGGTAAAAATCTATCAGGGCCAAGATGGATTCCGCCCCGGCATCCTTCAGCTGGAATTCCAACTCTCTCTCGACATACATCGGACTCACATTGACGACGATCCCGCCGATTTTGAGGATGGCGTAGTAGGCTGCTATATACTGGGGGCAATTGGGGAGCATAATGGCCATGCGCTGCCCCTTCTTCAGGCCTCTCTGGGCAAGGCCCGAAGCCACGTTGGCCGCCTCTTCTCCCAGCTGACGATAGGTGATCTTGCGGCCCTGAAAAATGATGGCTTCCTTTTCGGGAAAATCCCTTACCGCGTTATCCAGAAACCGATACAAAGGGATATCTGGATATTGGATATGATGAGGCACTCCCGGTTCGTAGAATTTAAGCCACGGCTTTTCCATGTCTTCTAACGTTCCTCCCACCAAAGGAAACCTTACACCCCAAGGTATGCCTGTTTTACTTTTTCTTCGTTCAGCAACTGTTGGGCTTTTCCGGCAAGAACGATCTCTCCGGTTTCCATCACATAGCCACGGTCGGCGATGTTTAAAGCGACCGCTGCATTTTGTTCCACGAGGAGGATCGTCGTTCCTCCCCGGTTTATTTCTTTGATGACCTCAAAGATCCGGACAACGAGTAAGGGGGCAATTCCCAAGGAGGGCTCATCGAGCATCAATAATTTTGGTACAGACATCAGGGCTCGCCCGATGGCCAGCATCTGTTGCTCGCCGCCGCTTAACGTTCCCGCCTGCTGTTCCTTTCTTTCTTTGAGTACAGCAAAAAGATCAAAAACCTTCTCCATGGTCTCCTTGATCCCCTCTTGATCCTCCCTGCGAACATAAGCGCCCAGGATCAGGTTTTTAAATACCGTCATTTGCGGGAAAAGTTTTCTCCCTTCGGGACAGTGAGAAAGGCCCAGCCTGACGACGGCCTCAGGATCCAAATGTTCGATCTTCTTGCCCTCAAATTCAACCGATCCTTTTTTGGGCTGGATAAATCCCGAAATGGTCCTGAGGAGGGTTGTTTTCCCAGCCCCATTGGCACCGAGAATGGTGATCAACTCCCCTTTGGCCACTTCCATGGATATTCCCTTCAAAGCCTGAGCCCTACCATAGTAGGTTTCTATTTCATGCACTCTTAGCAGCATAGCTTTTCCCCAGGTAAGCTTCGATTACTCGTTGGTCCTGGCCGACTTCTTTGGGCGTCCCTTCGGTAATCTTTCGCCCATAGCTAAGAACCATTATGCGGTCGGGTAGTTCCATCGCTACCTTCATTTTGTGCTCGATAAGGACTATAGTGATCCTTTTCTCCTTGATCTTTTCGATGAGGGTGATCAGGCTACTAATCTCCCTTAAATTAACTCCACCGGTGGGTTCATCCAGCAGAAGTAATTGGGGTTCAGTGGCTAAGGCCATGCCTATGGATAACCGCTTTTGAGCTTCTTGAGTGAGATTGCCGGCGATCATCTTCCGTTCATGGGTTAACCCAACGAATTCCAATAGCTCTTCGGCCTTTTGCCGGCATTCTGCTTCCTCTTGGCTGTGACGACGCCCCCCCAATATAGTCCCCAGGAGAGCCGCTCTGATTCGCAGGCGATGTCCGATAATCAAATTATCCAGGACCGTATCCCGGCTGAAAACGGCAGTGATTTGAAAAGTTCGGGCAATTCCTTTTTGGGCAATCCGGAAAGGCTTCAGGTTAGTAATATTTTCCCCGGCAAAGACCACCTTTCCTCTCGTGGCCTGATGAAAACCGGTAATGACATTAAACAAGGTTGTTTTTCCTGATCCATTAGGACCAATGATGCTAAAAATCTCACCTTCCTGAATATAAAAGTCAAGATCGTCAACGGCTCTCAGCCCGCCAAAATCCTTGCATAATCCTTGCACTTCGAGAAGCTTGGCGCTCATCTCCCCCCCTTACCCGTAAGGCTAACCCATAACAAATTGACTCCACCGACGATTCCCCCGCGGAGGAAGATAACGATGATGACCAGGAGGAATCCATAGGCAACGAAACGGGGAAAGGCAATTCCGTGCAAAAGCTCACTGATTACGGTCAGGATAAAAGCTCCGATTAAAGGCCCCACCATCGTTCCCAAGCCACCGATCATGCAAAAGATTAGGAATTCGAAGGTCACATGATAGTCGGATATCTCCGGGCTCAGAAAACCAATATAGGAGGCATAGAAGACCCCGGCCAAACCCGCAAAAAAAACGCTGATGAGCAATGATCCCAACTTCGTCTTCAAGGCACTGATTCCAAGGGATTCTGCTAACTCTTCATTCCCGCGAATGGCCATGAAAGATCTGCCCATCATGGAGTTAACGACGCGGTGAATGATGATCAAAGTAAGGATGAGAAGGAAAAGGACGAGATAATAATTGGCGGCAATGGAGGTGAAAGTGATTTCTTGACCAAAAGGGAGGGGAATGGGAGCTGGTTTGGGAATACCGAGCAGCCCCCGGGCGCCTTCGGTTAGCTCTTCCCAGTTGTCAATGATAACGGTTACGATCACATTGAAGCACATCGTCCCGATCGCAAAATAAGATCCTTTGGTTCGAAAGGCAAGCAAACCAATAAAGAATCCAAAAATCACGGTGATCAGGCAGGCGATAATCAAGGCGGGCCAAAAATTTAATCCCAATTTCAGCATGAGCAAGCCGCCACTATAGGCCCCAATGCCAAAAAAGGCCCCATGGGCAAGGTTCACTTGTCCCGTGTAGCCCATGATTAAATTCATCGAGGAAGCCGCTATCCCCCAGATGCAACACATGATTAAGATATGCAGATAAAATCGACTGGTCACAAACAAGGGAATCAGGAGCGCCCCGGCAATTAATAAAAGGTAGAGGAGGCGTTTGTTGGTGAAGAATCGGGCTGCGGTCTCCATTATTTACCCCCAAATAATCCTGTCGGTCTAATCGCCAGCACGGTAACGAGAACGCCAAAGGAAAAAACTTCATTATAGGATGTACTGATATACCCGCCGCTCAGGCTTTCCACCACGCCAAGCATAAAACCGCCAATGATCGCCCCGGGAATGCTGCCCATACCGCCCAGGATGATGATGACAAAGGCTTTCAAGATCACAGGCCCTCCCATACCCGGATATACAAGATGAATCGGCGCGACCAGCGCAGCGGCCGCAGAAGCAAGGGCCGTCCCCAAAGCAAACACGATCATTCGCACGCGATTCACACTGATCCCCATTAGTTGGGCGCCCTCCCGATCCTGGGCTGTAGCCTCGATGGTAGCTCCGACGGTTGTTTTCTTGATAAAAAGGTGCAGGAGCACGATTAAAACCGCTGTGACCACGACAATGATGATCCGTTGCAACGTGATGGTCACGCCCAAGAATTGAAACACGTCGGTGTGAATGGGCGGAAACCGCTTGAAATCCGGACCAAAGATATTCAGGGCCCCGTCTACGAAGATAAAGATGAGGCCAATCGCGGCGATGAAAGAGCTAAGGGGGGATTCCAACATTAAAGGGCGATAAACGATCCTTTCAACAAGAACCCCAATCAATGCCAGGGCAGCCATGGCGATGATCATGGCCAACCAGAAGTTAAGCCCCAGGTTGGTAGCGAGTAAAAAGGTAAAATAAGCGCCGGCCATGTACAACGCGCCATGGGCAAAATTGGGAATATGTAAGATCCCATATTCCAGAGTAAGGCCCAGCGCCACCAGAGAATACACGCTGCCCAGCATGATTCCATTCAATACCTGCTGTATAAAAAGCGCCATCGTTAATCCTCTATTTAGAATTTCCCCTCAGGGGGTGATTCTGCAACCACCCCCCGGGAAATCCTCATTTGACTGGCTGAATGCGGTAGGATTTACTATTTAGGAACCCAGGTGGCACCGTATTTTTTATACCAGGGTCTCGGGTCAATATCGATCGGTTGGGTAAATTTCCCTTCGGCGATTTCCATGGCAAAATAGCCGGAAAGAAATTGCCCTTCCTTGGTCATGGTGTGGATGCCCCGTATGGCATGTTTCCCTACGGGCAAGACCTCGGGAAGTGCCGCCATGATTTTATTCAGGTTGGCGGTGGTCCCTGCTTTCTTCATCGCTTCGGCAAATATGTACATGACCTCATAGTTAAACGCCGATTCCGAAGTGGGTATCGAGCCGAATTTTTCCTTATGCTTTTTCGAGTATTCCTGCATGAGCGGCAGAGGCATCAATCCTACCGGACAAACCCCGGTACTGGGGGATATAAGCTTTAAAGGGGTTACTTTTTCCATCTCATCTAACTTGCACTGTGAACCTAATACAAAGCCCCCCTTAAAACCGAGTTCCCGCGCCTGGGAAATGATCATAGCAGACGGCTCGGAGGGGCCGTAGAGGAAGATACAATCGGGTTTGGCAGCTAAGACTTTCGTAAGATAGGGATAGTAATCCGTAACCTTGCCGTAGTCGGCCGGGGCATTGGTAACGATTTCCCCCCCATGGTCCTTCCATAATGTTTCAAATGTTTTTTCGGCCATCTTACCGGCTTCGTGGGTTCCGCAAAGGAGCGCGCCCTTCCTCCAGCCTTTTTTCCAACCAAGATCTATGACCCCAGCATTGTAAAATCCCATGGACATGGGCGCTTTCACTAACAGCTTACTTCCTTGTAGGAGAATAGCAGGATTATCGGTATAGCCGTGAATGATAAAATTTTCTTGCTCGTTGAATTTTAACATGGCCAGGATACCACCGCTGTGGGGGCAGAAGACAAACGGCGGCTTGTGGAGTTCCACGAGCCGGCGAGCGTTGGTCACCGTGTCCGCCGGTTTGTATCGGTCATCCAGAGCGATGACCTTAAAAGTATATTGCTTTCCCGCAACCTGGATCCCCCCGGCCGTATTTATTTCGTCAACGGCCATCTCCTGTCCTTCCAGGTTATTGCGGCCATACTTGGCAGCCCCCCCACTCAGGGGCCCGGTATAGCCGATGTTGATGGTTTCCGCCGGTGCAATTCGGGCTGGGCCAAAAACCAATAACCCGAAAATACTTAGAAAAGAAACTATGAAAACCAGTCCCTTTTTCCGCTTCATACCTCCTCCTTTCCTACAGGATTTTTTCTATTCTATGGCTCTTACCATTTCCCGACTAGGCTGTCA
>JAURYC010000036.1 GCA_030654105.1 Deltaproteobacteria bacterium | reverse complement strand
CCTTCGTCGTTGCGGCGTACCTTGTAAGTACGCCTCTCTCCTCAGCTTTTGCGCGCCTTGCATATGGAGCTTTTTACTTTGCCATCCCAATTTTAACTTTTTACGAGATCATCAAACTTTAAGAAATAATTTAAGGATGGGAATTGCCAACGATGCCGTCGGAGGATTTAAAACAAATTCTTGAAGCCTTAGAAAAGCCCCTCCGGTTTGCTTCTGGAAACGATTATGCCAACCTGAAAACATTGAAAGCCCTGGAACCCTACATGGCCCACTGGTTGGAAAAAGCCTTGGCCCTTCCCCTCAGCCCAAGGAGGCAGGAGTTATTCAATCGCTTGATGGTTCAGGTTAAGGGCTTTGATGGCATGGACCTGGTTAAGAAGAAAGCCCAGGTCCTCGAATTCCAAAAAATATTTAACGACCTCAAATGCGAGGATTCAGCTCCCGTTCCCTGTCAGCCCTGGCCAACCCTGGCAGAGTTTCGCCAGTTTCGCCAAGACCTGCAAACCCCCATCCAGTACATCAAAGGCGTTGGGCCGCGCCTCTCTGAGATCTTGAAGAAAAAAAATATCCGCACTGTGGAAGATGCCCTTTATTTTCTCCCCCGCTTTTACCAAGACCGCCGGCAAATCAAAACCATCTCCCAGCTTTCGGTGGGGAAAGTAGAAACGGTCATGGGGACAGTCCGGCAGGCAGAGATGTCTTATTACCGAAAGCGGCGCACTTTCGAATTGACCATCGGGGATGAGACCGGCACCCTGGTCGCCAAATGGTTTCACTTCAACCCCCGTTATATGAAAGGAAGGTTCCGGAAAGGTATGCGCCTGATCCTCTCCGGAGAGATTAATCTTTATCAATTCCAGAAAGAGATGCATCACCCCGAGATAGAAATCCTCGAAGAAGGTGAGGAACCATCCCACCCGGAAGGAACCTCCAGCGGCAAAGGCGGCGTTGAAGACTCCTTGCATTTCGGGAGCATCGTTCCTATTTACTCAGAAACCGAAGGACTATACCAGCGTCAGCGTCTGATCCGCCGCATTATGAAAAATGTAGTTGACCTTTTTGCTGCTAAGGCTTTCAGCGGGATCCCTGAGGAGATCTGTCGGCGTCAGCGGCTGATCCCTCTTGCAGAGGCATTGCGCAGGGCGCACTTTCCCGACCCGGATGAAGACATTGCTTTGCTCCTGGAAGGGAAATCTCCCTCTCACCGCAGATTGATCTTCGATGATTTTTTCTTTATGGAATTAGGCCTGGCCCTGCGCCGCAGCGGGACCCTGATGGAAAAAGGCATTGCCTTTCCCATCTCGCACCGTTACACCCAACAACTCCGGGAACTTCTTCCTTTTGTCCTCACCTCGGCACAGGAACGTGTCCTTACGGATATCGAATCGGATATGCGCCAGCCTCACCCCATGAATCGCCTTCTCCAGGGAGACGTGGGTAGTGGCAAAACCATCGTAGCCTTGATGGCTGGACTCATGGCTATTGAAGGAGGATACCAAGTGGCCATGATGGCCCCTACAGAAATTTTGGCCGAGCAACATTTTCTCAACGTTCGTCCAGTGGTGGAGAAACTCGGCCTGAGAGCTGCTCTTCTCACCAGCAGCCTGAAAAAAAACCAAAAAGAAACCCTTTACCGGGAGATTGCCAAAGGAGAAATCCATATCGCCATTGGAACCCACGCCCTCATCCAGGAAGGGGTAGAATTTCATAAATTAGGCCTGGCCGTCATCGATGAACAGCATAAGTTCGGAGTTATTCAGCGCGCGACCTTGAGAAAAAAGGGATACAACCCCGATGTTCTGGTTATGACCGCTACCCCTATTCCCCGTACGCTGGCTATGACCCTTTACGGTGATCTGGAGGTTTCCGTGATCGACCAGCTCCCTCCAGGGCGTGGGACCATTTCGACACGAGTCTTCAACGAAAAGGAGCGATTCCGCGTCTACCGCATCCTCCGGGAAGAGATCTCTAAGGGGAAACAAGCCTACGTGGTATACCCTCTGGTTGAGGAATCCGAGCGCCTGGACCTCAAAGACGCCACCCAGATGGCCAAACACCTGCAGCGGGATATCTTTCCGGAATTTAAAGTGGGATTGATTCACGGCCGGATGAAAAGTGAAGACAAAGAAACGATTATGGCCG
Source organism: Deltaproteobacteria bacterium (assembly GCA_030654105.1). NCBI lineage: Bacteria > Pseudomonadati > Myxococcota > Myxococcia > Deltaproteobacteria bacterium. The sequence continues at coordinate 606 of JAURYC010000036.1, read as the reverse complement.
ATTTTAAGGCCCGGCGCATCCATATCCTTGTTTCGACCATCGTCATCGAAGTGGGCATTGACGTACCCAATGCCTCCGTCATGGTGATTGAACATGCCGAGAGGTTTGGCCTTTCCCAGCTCCACCAGCTTCGCGGCCGAGTGGGCCGAGGGCAAGACCCATCCCAATGTCTCCTGGTTGCCAAACACCCTGTAAGTGAAGATGCCGGGAGGCGCCTGCGGGTGATGGGACAGACCACCGACGGCTTTAAGATATCCGAAGAGGATCTGGTAATTCGCGGCCCCGGGGATTTACTCGGGACCCAGCAGTCGGGGCTACCCGACTTCCGGGTGGCCAATTTTTTGCGAGACTTCGACCTGCTCCACGAAGCCCGCCAGGAGGCATTTTCCATAATCGCCCGGGATCCTACTCTCTCTCTCCCGGAACATCTTTTGATGAAAGAAACTCTGCAGGAACGGTGGAGAGGAAGGCTCGAGTTAGCTACGATAGGATAAAACAAGTTCGGAGTTTCCAGTTCACCCCCTCCCCTCTTTTCTTGACTCTTCCTTTAAAATTTTGTATATTCCAGGCGAAATTCAGGCTTTTTGTTCCTACGCTGATTTTGGT
>JAURYC010000035.1 GCA_030654105.1 Deltaproteobacteria bacterium | reverse complement strand
GGTTCTGGATGGAAGGGCCGTCGCTCAACGGATAAAAGGTACGCCGGGGATAACAGGCTGATCTCCCCCAAGAGTCCACATCGACGGGGAGGTTTGGCACCTCGATGTCGGCTCATCGCATCCTGGGGCTGAAGTAGGTCCCAAGGGTTCGGCTGTTCGCCGATTAAAGCGGTACGTGAGCTGGGTTTAGAACGTCGTGAGACAGTTCGGTCCCTATCTGATGTGGGCGCAGGATATTTGAGAGGAGCTGTCCTTAGTACGAGAGGACCGGGATGGACGAACCTCTAGTGTACCAGTTGTTCCGCCAGGGGCATCGCTGGGTAGCTATGTTCGGAAAGGATAACCGCTGAAAGCATCTAAGCGGGAAACCTACCTCAAGATTAGATATCCCTTTCCGGTGGCGACACCGGAGCTAAAGACCCCTTGTAGACTACAAGGTTGATAGGCCAGAGGTGTAAGTCCAGAAATGGATTGAGCTTACTGGTACTAATGGGTCGTGCGGCTTGACCATAATCCTTGTTTCAGTTCACTCTCTGCAAATATGAAATTGTCCTTTTTTTGTTTTTCGGTGGCGATAGCGGAGGGGCCACACCTGTTCCCATCCCGAACACAGAAGTTAAGCCCTCCAGCGCCGATGGTACTACATGGGTAACTGTGCGGGAGAGTAGGACGCTGCCGAAAATTATTCCAACCCTTCTTCGTCAACCGAAGAAGGGTTTTTTTTTGTCATCCTTCGCTTTTCATGGATTTAATGTCTTTATTTCTTTACCAATTTTTATCTTGGCCTAGCCGCGAAGGAGGTTGGACAAGACAAGCTGTGCTTCCCGTGGCCCAGGGGGACTGACGAGCCAAAGAACTTCCTACCCCGCTCTGGGGATAATTGAAAAGACTCCTAACATCTTTAAAAAAAATGGGTGGAGATGGGCATTTTTTTTTGGTTTTGCAAACCGTGGGTCATTGTGTTATAAATAGCAGATGAAAAAATAACAGAGGGAGATCAAGCCGATGTCCGGTCATTCAAAATGGAGCACAATCAAACATAAGAAGGGCGCGGCGGATGCCCGGCGGGGCAAGATATTTACCAAAATCATTAAAGAGATTACTATTGCTGCGCGTATGGGGGGAGGAGACCAGACCGGTAATCCCCGTTTAAGAAGCGCGATCCTGGCGGCTAAGGCGGAAAACATGCCCAAAGAAAATATTGAAAGAGCCATAAAGAAAGGCACCGGGGAACTTCCAGGAGTATCGTATGAAGAAGCCACCTTTGAAGGGTATGGACCCGGAGGAGTAGCGGTACTGGTGGAAATCCTATCCGATAACCGCAAACGGACGGTGGCGGACATTCGGCATATTTTTTCCAAGAACGCGGGAAATCTGGGAGAAGCCGGATGTGTTTCCTGGATGTTTGATAAGAAAGGGTTGATCGTTTTCGAAAAAGATAAGGTAGATGAAGAGAAACTGATGGACCTGGCTCTGGAAGCGGGAGCCCAAGATGTTCAGGAAACAGATAAAGAACATGAGGTGATTACAGAACCAGCCGACTTTGAACGGGTGAAGAAGCAATTATTGGAGAAGGCCAAACTTATCCCTACGTATGCCGAAATCAGCATGCTCCCTCAATCCACGGTACGGCTGACCGGCAAAGAAGCCCAGCAGATGCTTCGTTTGATGGAAAGCCTGGAAGATTCGGAAGACGTCCAACACGTCTACGCCAATTTTGACATTCCGGACGAAGAGATGGAAAAAGTTAGTGTTGAATAGAACAAAACCCTCCCTGGAGTCCATAATCTCTTCGCCGAAGGGAAAAGAGATACGCATCATCGGTGTGGATCCAGGATTGGGAGCAACGGGGTTCGGGTTGATAGCGATGGGCAGCGACGGGGCGATTCTCTACCGCGGAAGCGGAGTAATTCGTTCTCCGGCTACCCTTTCTTTTCCCCAGCGTATCCAGCGCATTTATCGGCGCCTGGCGGAAGAAATTAAAAATTATACCCCCCACCTGATGGCGGTGGAACAGCCTTTCTTTGCTAAAAACGTAAGAAGCGCCATGCTCCTGGGACAAGCAAAGGGGGTGGCCATTTTGGCTGCAGCCGAAGCGGGTGTAGAGGTGCATGAATACAGTCCTCTGGAAGTCAAGCAAGCCGTCGTTGGATATGGAAGAGCAGCCAAGGAACAGGTTCAGGCCATGATTTACTCCCTCTTGCATCCACCCAAGAATTTGAAGGCGGATGCTGCGGATGCTTTAGCTGTGGCGCTATGCTTGGCTCATTCTTTTTCCTGGAATAATTCGTTGCGCCTCTTGGCTGCGCAGAAATCTCCCGCCGGAACCCGATGGAAAGATCAAACCGGAGATTGGCTTGAGGGACGTGGATGATCGCCCAAATCCGGGGCCAGTTGATCCAAAAAAGTCCAGGTTTGGTCATCGTAGAGGCCAATGGGGTCGGGTTTCAGGTTTATGTTTCCCTCAATACCTTTTACGACCTTCCTGAAGTAGAACAGCCCGTGCGGGTGTACACCTACACTCATGTTCGGGAGGACGTCCTGCAGCTTTATGGTTTTTCCACTCTATTGGAAAAGGAAATCTTTCAGATCCTCATCGGTGTTTCCGGCATCGGGCCCAAGTTAGCCCTTAATATTCTCTCGGGAATATCTGCGCCGTTGCTCATAAGATCACTCGGTTCAGGAGATTTGAACCGTTTGTTATCCATCCCGGGGGTGGGGCGTAAAATGGCCGAACGGATGATTCTGGACCTCCAGGAAAAAGTGCAAAAACTTGAATCCCGTGTTTCCCTTCCTCCCAAGAGTCATCTTCCAAGGGATGAAATGACCGAGGACATCGTTTCCGCTTTGGTGAATCTCGGATACAAAAAGGGTCAGGCCGAAAGTGCGGCGGAGAACATTCTTCAGCAAAGACCAGGGATAAAATTGGAAGAAGCGCTCAAGGAGAGTTTAAGAGTTCTTTCTAAGAGTTGAGGATTATGACGGGCAAACAAGATTGGGTCAAGATGGCGGATGATAGTTCGGAAAAATCTCCTCTAACGAAGCGCGGAGTTCAGCCCGAGATCAATGAAGAAGATTTACGCTATGACGTCAATCTCCGTCCCAAATGCCTGGATGAGTATATCGGGCAGGAGGAGGTCAAGAATAATCTACGCGTTTACATCGAGGCCGCAAAAAAGCGAGGGGAAGCATTGGACCATGTCCTTTTTTGCGGACCTCCTGGACTGGGAAAAACAACCTTGGCTTACATCATCGCCGGCGAACTGCGGGTGAATCTAAAAGGCACATCGGGGCCGGTGATTGAACGACCAGGAGATCTGGCTGCCATCCTCAGCAATCTCCAAGAACATGACATCCTGTTCATTGATGAAATTCATCGCCTGAACCATGTGGTGGAGGAAATCCTCTATCCGGCAATGGAGGACTTTCAAATCGATATCTTGATTGGGCAAGGCCCAAGTGCCCGTTCGATCAAATTGAACATTCCTCCTTTCACCCTGGTGGGGGCAACCACCCGGGCGGGTCTGCTGACTTTCCCACTGCGCGATCGTTTCGGGATCAATTTCCGCTTAGAGTTCTATTCCCCCCAAGAGCTCACGAGGATTTTACTGCGTTCGGCCCAACTCTTAAATATGGCCATCGACCCCTCGGGAGCCGAAGAAATTGCCAAGAGATCGCGCGGTACTCCCCGAGTAGCCAACCGATTACTCCGGCGGGTTCGGGATTTTGCCCAGGTGTGGGCGAAGGGCAGGATTAACCAAGCGGTGGCCGATCAAGCCTTAAAGCTTTTGGAAGTCGACGAACGGGGACTGGATAAAATGGACCGGAAGATCCTTTTAACCATTCTGGAAAAATTTAACGGAGGACCGGTAGGATTGGATACCCTGGCTGTGGCCGTGAATGAGGAAAAAGACACCATCGAAGACGTCTATGAACCGTTCCTGATTCAGGAAGGTTTTCTGGACCGGACTTCGCGAGGGCGTAAGGCTACCCTCTTAGCCCAGGAACATCTGAGAAAGAACGTGCCGAACTTTCACCAAGAACGACTTTTTTAAGAATTTTCTTGAGGACGGAATGGCTGAACAAGGGAACACAGTGCGTAGGTCAGAGCAAAAGAATCCAGCGGGAAGGACCAAGTTTATTTTCATTACCGGCGGAGTCCTTTCCTCTCTGGGAAAAGGTCTGGCTGCGGCTTCGATCGGTGCTCTGTTGGAGTCGCGCGGATTAAAAGTTACCCTGCAAAAACTCGACCCCTACATCAACGTGGATCCAGGAACGATGAACCCTTTCCAACATGGGGAAGTTTTCGTTTTGGATGACGGGGCGGAGACCGATTTGGATCTGGGCCATTATGAAAGATATACCTCAGCCCGCCTCACCCAGCGGAATAACTTCACCACCGGCCAGATCTATTATTCGGTGATCACCAAAGAAAGAAGGGGAGATTACCTCGGAGGGACGGTTCAGGTGATTCCCCACATCACCGATGAGATTAAACGGAACATCCTCGCCATCTCGGACGATGCGGATGTGGCCATCATTGAAATCGGGGGTACGGTAGGCGATATTGAAGGCCTTCCTTTTCTGGAGGCCATCCGCCAACTCAAAACAGATCTGGGACGAGAGAATTCCCTTTACATCCACCTTACTCTTGTTCCCTACATTAAAACTTCAGAGGAATTGAAAACCAAACCCACGCAACACAGCGTGATGAAATTACGGGAAATCGGCATCCAGCCGGACATTTTGATTTGCCGCACCGACCAGTTCCTGCCCCCGGAAATCAAGGCCAAGATTGCTCTTTTCTGCAATGTAGACAAAGATGCGGTGATCACAGCCAAGGATGTAGAGTCCATCTATGAAGTCCCTTTATTCTTTCACCAAGAAGGGCTGGATGATAAAATCGTTCAACTGCTGAATATCTGGACGCGTTCCCCGCGTCTGGAAAAATGGCAGGAAATCGTTAATGCGATCAAAAATCCCCGGGGGGCGGTGGATATTGCCATTGTAGGGAAATACGTTAATTTGAAGGATTCTTATAAAAGCCTGAACGAGGCATTGATCCATGGAGGAATTGCCAATCGCTGTAAGGTAAACCTGCATTACGTAGATTCCGAGGCGGTGCAGAAAGATGGGGTTGAACCATTCTTGCAAGGCGCTGACGGAGTTTTGGTCCCGGGCGGTTTTGGGGAGCGGGGGATCGAGGGAAAAATCATGGCCGTGAGATACGCCCGGGAAATGCGGGTTCCTTTTTTGGGAATCTGCCTGGGGATGCAGCTGGCGGTCGTGGAATTCGCCCGCCATGTTTGCGGCCTGGAAGGGGCCAATAGCAGCGAGTTTAACGCCGGGACGGCCCACGCGGTAATCGCCCTCCTGCCCGATCAGCAGACCATCGTTGACAAAGGAGGTACGATGCGGTTGGGGGCCTATCCTGCTGTTCTGAAAGAGGGATCCCTCGCCAACCAAGCCTACCAGGATAAGCAAATTTCCGAACGTCATCGCCATCGCTACGAGGTGAATAATAATTATCGCGAACTTTTAGCGGAGAAGGGCTTTATATTCAGCGGATTATCTCCTGATGGGCAATTAGTGGAGATCCTGGAATTAAGGGATCATCCCTGGTTCTTAGGTTGCCAATTTCATCCGGAGTTGAAATCAAGACCCCACACTCCCCACCCCTTATTTCGCGAATTCATTCACGCTGCCTTGAAAGAGAAAAGGAAGAAGCGGAGAAAGAACGTGTGAATACTCTTCCCTTGACAGCAGTGAAAGAAGTTTCCATTGGGCCCGTAACCATCGGCGGGAAAAAACCTTTTATTCTCATTGCCGGCCCTTGCGTAATCGAGTCAGAAGCCCTGTGCCGGAAGACTGCCGAAGCATTGACCGATCTGACCCGGGCCTTGAAAATTCCTTTTATCTTTAAATCCTCTTATGACAAAGCAAACCGGAGCAGCTTGAAATCATTCCGGGGGCCCGGGTTAAAAAGAGGGTTAGAAATTCTCCAACGCCTAAAGCACGACCTAGGCATTCCCGTTCTTTCGGACGTGCACCGGTTTGAGGAAGTGGAACCAGCCTCTCAGGTTCTCGATGCCCTGCAAATTCCGGCCTTCCTCTGCCGGCAAACGGATTTTGTGCTGGCTGTGGCCGGGACGGGGAAAGCGGTAAACGTCAAAAAAGGACAATTTTTAGCACCCTGGGATATGCGCAATATCATCGAGAAGATACAATCGAGCGGAAATGATTCCATCCTCCTTACCGAACGGGGGACCTCCTTCGGTTATCATAACCTCGTGGCCGACATGCGTTCTCTGGTAATTATGCGGGAGATGGGGTATCCCGTCGTGTTTGACGTAACCCACAGCCTCCAACTTCCGGGTGGGCAAGGGTCTTCCTCGGGTGGGCAACGGGAATTTATTGCCGCCTTGGCCAGGGCCGCTGTGGCTGTTGGGATCGACGGCCTGTTTATGGAAGTTCATCCCGACCCGGCAGAAGCCCTTTGCGACGGACCCAATTCCCAATCTTTGGATGAATTAAAGCCGCTTTTAGAACAACTCTTAGCAATCGACCGGATCATCAAAAATCCGCAGAGCGCATAGGGCAGAGCGCAGAGCGTTTAATGAACTATCCTATCCCTTGTCTTCCCTTTTCTTCATTCAAGTGACCTTGAAGTATTCCAAAATTAACCTTTACACCTCCTTAGCAGAGTGATAGAATGATTGCGAAAATGGGTGGCTGGGAAGTGAAGTCAATGAAAAATCTGCGCTTTCTCCTGGGAGTGATTATTGTAGGCAGTTTATGTCTGGTGGCCATAATGACTTGGCGCACCCTCCCTCCTCCGCAGGGGAAAAAAGCTCCGGTAAAGGAGCCAGCCATTGCCGCTGACCTGCAATTAAACCGGGTGAAATATACCGAGACCCGCGAGGGAATCAAAGAATGGGAATTAGAGGCTGCCTCGGTCCGTTATTTTGAGGATGAAAATACGTTATTTTTCGAGCAAGTCAAAGCAACTTTCTTCGGAAAGAATCAGGAAACTTACGTTCTCGTAGGAAAGCGGGGAAAGATCAATACCCAGACCAAAGCCTTAGAGGTTTTTGACGGCGTGAAACTTGATTCCAGCGATGGGTACCAGATGCAGACCCAAAGCTTGAAATATCAAGCGGAAAGAAGGGAGTTGATGACATCAGATCCCGTAGAAATGAGCGGGCCCCAACTACGGGTACAAGGAACTGGTTTAATTGTGGAACTCAACCGCCAACGCATGAAAGTTCTAAAACAGGTTACCACGACCTTTTTCCACTCAACCCAAGAAACTTCAAGGGGATCCTTGTAAAATGGTTAGAGTAACTCGGTTCATCCCGTTCCTTATTTTCCTCACCTTTTTGTTGTCCTGGGCATCCAGTTGGGGCTCGGAGAAAAAACCTATTCCCCTTGGGAAAACAGGAAAAGGGGATATCCGCGGATCCGATCAGCCCCTGCGAATTAGCTCCCAGGCCCTGGAAGCTGATAATAAAAATCAGGTTATCATCTTTACGGGAAACGTCGTGGCTAAACAGGGGGAGTTGACCATTCATGCCGACGTAGCCCGAGTGTATTATGAAAAGAAAGAGGAAGGCAATGATGTCCGGGAGATCGTGGCCTCAGGCAATGTGAAAATTTATCAGGGGGATCGCCTCGCTACAGCGCAGAAAGCTGTGCTGAACAACCGGGAGCAAAAAATTGTTCTCACGGGGCAGCCAAAGGTGTGGCAAGGAAAGGATATGGTCAGCGGTGAAAAGATCATTGTCCTTTTGGACGAAGATAAAAGTTTTGTTGAAGGCGGACCTGATCGACGAGCAGAAGTTATCCTCTATCCCAAAAGTGAACAACTTCCAGGAAAGGGAAAACCGTGAACCCCGTCCCTACTTTAATAGCCCGGGGACTGAAAAAACAATATAATGGGAAATGGGCCGTGGATTCTGTGGATTTGGAATTCAGGGCGGGAGAGGTCATCGGCCTTTTAGGGCCCAACGGAGCAGGAAAGACGACGACTTTTTACATGATCGTAGGCCTCATCAAACCGGAAGGAGGACAGGTCTTTCTCGCGGGAGAAGAAATCACCCAAGCCCCCATGTATCTGAGAGCCCGAAAGGGGGTCACCTACCTTCCCCAGGAACCATCGGTTTTCCGCAAACTCACGGTAGAAGAAAACCTTCTGGCCATTCTGGAGACGTTGGATCTTTCTCCGGAAGAAAGGGAACGGCGCTTGACAGGGCTTCTGGAAGAACTGAGACTCTCGGCGTTGGCCAAAAGGAGAGCTTTTTCCCTTTCGGGAGGAGAAAGGAGAAGAGTCGAGATTACTCGTTCTCTGGTTACCTCGCCCCTATTTATTCTCTTAGATGAGCCTTTTGCGGGAATTGATCCACTGGCGGTCGTAGATATCCAAAATATCATCTCCCATTTGAAAGCCAAAGGGATCGGAGTCGTCATTTCGGATCATAACGTAAGAGAAACTTTAGGGGTGTGCGATCAAGCCTATATCCTGAATGAGGGCAGGGTTTTGGAACGCGGAACTCCGGAGGAGATCGCCCAGAGCCGGCAAGCCCGCGAGATATACCTGGGGGAAAAATTTCAATTTTAAGTTCAGAGTTCAAAAGGTCGCCAGGGTAAGGTTGAAGGAGAAGAAAGTTAAGCAAAGCGCGGGACCGCCGATGTTCGAGATAGAGGGTTTGCGTCTGCCATGGCTTTAGAGCTTCGCCAGAGCCTTAAGCTTACTCAGCAGCCCATCATGACGCCGCAACTGCAGCAGGCCATAAAACTCCTGCAGCTATCGCGGATGGAATTGATGGATCTGGTTCGGCAGGAGGAAGAGGAGAACCCGATTCTTGACGAAGTGGTTATGCCCAGCTCCGAGACCGAACCATTGGAGACCAATTATGAAACCCTTCCTGCTTCCCCTTCCGAGGTCAAGGAGACCCGGGAGGAAGATGAAATGCCAGCCATGGATTGGAGGGCAGAGGGGTTTTCTTCAGGTACCAAAAGGGTTGACGAAGAAGAGGATCGTCCCACCTTTGAAAATTTTTTAACCAAGAAAGCCACCCTGTATGATCACCTTTTGTGGCAAATTCGGCTGAGTAATTTCGACGAAGAAGAATGTTTGATAGCCACGGTGATTATTGGCAACCTCAATGAAGATGGCCTGCTTCAAGGATCCCTGGAAGAAATTGCCGCTCAATCCGGGTTCGATCTGGCGAATATGGAAAAAGTGATCCAGAAGGTTCAAACCCTGGAACCCCCTGGGGTGGCGGCGCGGGATTTGAAAGAATGCCTGCTCTTGCAGGCTCAGCAAATTTATCCAGGTGAGCTTCTGGTGCAGAAGATCATCCAGGGCCATCTTGACCATTTGGCCAAAAAAAATTACCAGGCGATTGCCAAGGAATTGGGAATCCAGGTAGAAGAAGTGGTGCGAGCCACACGACTGATCAATGAACTCGATCCCAAGCCTGGCAGGGGTTACAGCGACGAGAACATTCCTTACATTATCCCCGACGTCTACGTTTACAAAATCGGAGAGGAGTACGTAGTCGTGCTCAACGAGGATGGTATGCCCAAGTTGCGCATCAACCCTTATTACCGGCATATTCTCAGGGAACAGGTTCAATCCGCCGGGGAAGCCAAAGAGTACATCAACGAAAAAATTCGTTCGGCCCTATGGTTGATCAAATCGATTCATCAACGCCAGCGAACGATTTACCGGGTGACCAAGTCGATCGTCCGCTTTCAGCGAGAATTCCTGGATAAAGGCGTGGCCTATTTAAAGCCCATGGTTCTCAAAGACGTAGCCATGGACGTGGAGATGCATGAATCCACCATCAGCCGGGTGACTTCGAATAAATATGTCCATACCCCCCAAGGCATCTTTGAGTTAAAATATTTCTTCAATAGCAGTATCAATACCGTTCGAGGAGAAAATATCGCTTCCGAAAGCGTCAAAGAGAAAATTCGTGAAATTCTGTCCAAAGAAGACCCCCAGAGACCTTACAGTGACCAAGAACTGGTGGAACTTCTCAAGAAACAGGATATTTTGATTGCACGCCGAACCGTGACCAAGTATCGCGAGATACTTGGGATTCTCTCTTCAACCCGGAGGAAGCAAATCATCTAAAAAATTTTATACGCGGATGAACGCAGATCGTCAAAATTTTAGAGAGGAAATTCCTTTCAAAGCAGAGAGATGAAAAATGTGCGCCCGTTTGCATTGAAGCGCAATGGAGGCACCCAGCATGCAAATTTCAGTTACTTTCCGCAATACGGAATCGAAGGAAGTCTTGCGGGAATATGTGCAGGAAAAACTTTCCAAACTAAAGAAATATATGGACTCGCCTTTAGAAGCCAACGTCGTTTTGACTGTAGAAAAGCACCGCCATATCGCCGAAATTACCCTGGTAGCGAACCGGATTACCATTAATGCCCAAGAAGAAACCGAGGATATGTTTTCAGCGATTGACCGGGTAACGGATAAGTTGGAGAGGCAGGTTCTCAAATACAAGGACAAGATCAGACGGCATAAAACCAATTCTTCCTTGCCGGAGTTGAGCTGGCGCATGGATGTCTACTCCGCTGACAGCTTTGAGGAAGGGGAAGAGCCGAAAGTCGTCAAAAGCAAGAAGCTCTTGGCCAAGTCCATGTCCGTTGAGGAAGCGGCCATGCAGATGGACCTTATGAATAATGAATTTTTAGTTTTTACTAATGCCAACTCGAGGAACCTCAACATCATCTACCGGCTAAAAGATGGAAACTACGGTTTAATCGAACCTCAGGCCGATTGACCCCTTTGGCCCCGCCTTCCTTGGCACGGGGGGAATAGGAGCCGATAACCTGCTCGAGGCTTGGTTAGGCAGTTTCAATCTCTGGGCACAATCTTTTCTACCCCAGAGAAATTCCCTAGAAGAAAAGGGTAAAAATCAGGAACTATGAAAATATTAGACATCTTGGATAAACAAATGATTATTCCCCAACTTGCCTCCACGAGTAAAGAAGGAGTTTTGAGGGAGTTGATTCGAGCCATTGCCCACGTGGAAAAACAGGTGGATGAAAACCGGTTGATGGAAATTTTACTTGAACGAGAAAGTCTGGGAAGCACGGGAATCGGAGAAGGAGTCGCTATCCCCCATGGGAAAAGTAAAGATGTCAAAAGAATCCTTGCCTCCTTCGGGAGAAGTCTTGCCGGTATGGATTTCCAAGCCATGGACGGAAAACCGACTCACCTGTTTTTTCTTCTCGTGGCCCCGGAAAATTCCGCAGGGACTCATCTGAAAGCTTTGGCTCGAATCTCGCGCCTGATGAAAGATAACGTCTTTCGAAAACGCTTGATGGAGGTGAGCTCTGGGGAGGAGATTTACTCCCTTTTTTCCGCTGAAGACGAAATCGTTTGATCGGGAGGATGCGAAAATTCCTTCGATTGGTCCTGGTTAAAAGGGTCCCATCCTGGACCCGGATATCCCCCCGCTCCAATTCTTAGGCATGGGAACACCAGAATTGAAAAACCTTCGCCTTGTCGTTATTACCGGATTATCGGGATCAGGGAAGAGTACGGTGATTCGAGTTTTAGAGGACATGGGGTTTTTCTGCGTGGATAATCTACCCATTGCTCTTCTCCCCAAACTCATCGAATTGCGTTCCGCCTCCCTGGGAGAGTATTCGCGGGTCGCCTTGGTAATGGACCTGCGCGAAAAGGAATTCCTGAAAACATATCCTGAGGTTTTTCGCCAGCTGAGAGAAAAAGGGTATCCGCTGGAGATTCTCTTCCTGGAAGCATCCGACGAGGTGTTGGTTCGAAGATACAGTCAGACGCGGCGTACCCATCCCCTGGCCGAGGGTTGTGGCGTAAGGGAAGGAATTCAAAAGGAACGGCAGATGCTGGCTGGCCTCCGCGCCATGGCCACCTTGGTAATCGATACCTCGACCTACAATGTCCACCATTTGCAGGGAGCCATCCGGGAAATCTTTGAACAGAAACCCAAAGGTCGGAGAATGAACTTGACTTTCCTATCCTTTGGTTATAGCCGCGGGATCCCTCAGGAGGCGGACCTGGTGATCGACGTCCGCTTTCTACCCAATCCTTATTTCGAAGAGGAGCTTAAAACCCTCTCGGGAACGGACCCCCGAATTGGCGACTACCTTTTCCAGTTTGAAGAAACAAAGGACTTCGTGGCCCGCTTCCACAGCTTCTTGGCATATTTGTTGCCGCTTTACGAAAGAGAAGGTAAAGCCTACCTAACCGTCGCTGTGGGATGCACGGGAGGAAGACATCGTTCAGTGGCCATCGCTGAAAAGTTAGGAAACCTTTTCCATGAACAATTTCCCGTTAGACGGCGACATCGAGACCTGGAAATTTCCCTGTAATAGGTCGGTTCTCGGACAGGCATGAATGAAAGAGGGATGGAGGGCTTATGGTCGGTGTTGTTTTGGTTACTCACCCGAACTTGGGTGAGGAATTTGTTCGTTCGGCTGAATTGATTTGCGGGAAATTTTCCAACCTGGCCACTGTTTCTATTGATACCCGGAAAGAGGTAGAAGAACTGCGCAGGGAAATCGCAGCCGCTATCAAGAGCGTAGATCTTGGAAAAGGGGTACTGATCCTAACCGACATGTTTGGGGGGACCCCATCCAATATGAGCTTAGCTTTCCTACAGGAAGATCGGGTGGAAGTTCTCACGGGTCTCAACCTTCCCATGCTCATCAAGATTTCCAATTGCCGGGAAGGCCAGTCCCTGAAGGAATTGGCCAAACTGGCCAAGGAAGCCGGCCAGCGCAATATCAATCTGGCCAGTGAAATATTGCAAAAAAAATCCTGACCTACTTAAGGTAACGAATGGAGAAAGAAGGCTATATTGACATCCGTGAGATGACCGCAGAAGACCTTGATGAAGTCGTCCAGATTGAACGGATGTCTTTTCCCACTCCCTGGTCGAGGGGGCTTTTTGAGCGGGAACGGTTAACGCCGTTCGCCAAAGTTTCCATTGCCCGAGAAATTCACTCGGACCAGGTTGTGGGCTATCTGTGTTTTTGGCGGGTGGCTTCGGAAACCCATATTTTAAACTTGGCCGTACACCCCCGGAGGCGCCAACAGGGAATCGGGACCCGTTTACTTCTTTACGGAATAGATTACAGCCGGAGGAACGGGGTTAAGGAGATTACCTTAGAAGTGCGCCGCTCTAACTACAAAGCCATTTCCCTTTATCGCCATTTTCAATTTCAACCCTGGGGCATCCGCCGGCGTTATTATAGCGACAGCGGGGAGGATGCGATCGTTATGGGGCTGCGCTTGGCTGAACCTTCGTTGACAGCCTTGGTATGAAACCCAAACCTATCAAAGAAGTGAAAGCGCGAATTCAACAACACCGGAGAGTCGGGGTCGATTATTTCCGCCTACGCCTGCTTTGCCCGGAAATCGCCCGCCTGGCCCAACCCGGGCAATTCGTCATGTTGCGCGTCAGCGATTCCAGCGACCCGCTATTGCGGCGGCCCTTCAGTTTTTTCCGGATCTTTCCCCCCCAAACTAAGAAAAGAAAACGGCCGGAAGATGAAGGGGCTCTGGAGATTTGCTACCAGGTCGTCGGCCGGGGAACTTCCCGGATGACCCAGCTTCGGGAAGGGGAACGTCTGGATGTGCTGGGGCCCCTGGGGAAAGGATTCTGGCCAGAAGAAGGTCGATCGCTGGCCATTCTAATCGGCGGGGGAATCGGGGTTGCTCCGCTAGTTGCTTGGGCCGAGCAGCTGCGAAGAGAGCAAGGGAAGAAAAAAAGATTTTCAAAAACTTCCGGCAATTTGAAGGAAGTTCTGGTCCTGATCGGCGGAAAGAGCCGGGATAAAATTCCGGGGATCAGGGAATTCATGAGGATGGGCTTAGAACCTCAAATCGCCACGGAGGATGGAAGTCTGGGATTCCAGGGATTGGCCACTGATTTGTTGGAACGGGAGCTTGTGACGCAGGGGCACAAATCAGCGGCGCTTTATTCCTGCGGGCCATTGCCCATGCTGGCTCGGGTGGCCCAGATTACCGATCAGTTCGACCTTCCCTGCCAGGTTCTCCTCGAATCCCGTATGGCCTGCGGGGTAGGGGCTTGCCTGGGTTGCGCGGTGAAAGTTCGGGATAGGACGTTACGGGGGGCCTTGGAGGATGAAGATGCAAGGGCTCAAGGGGCGGCAGTCCATTTGGAGGATCGATGCGGGGAGGAGATGGCGGGTTCTTGGCGAGAGGGCCTGGCGCCAATAATTGCCGAACCCCCGGCCTTCTTCAGGTATGTCCGGGGCTGCAAGGAAGGGCCTGTGTTCGAGGCCAGGGATATTCTTTGGGAGTGAAAGGGAACGCACGGACCATGAGCCCCAAAACGGATAATCCAAGCCTGCAGGTTAACCTGGGCTCTCTGAAGCTTAAAAACCCTGTAATTGCGGCCTCGGGGACGTTTGGCTACGGGGAAGAATACTCCGGGATCATTCCCCTGGGATCTCTCGGGGCAATCGTCACCAAGGGACTTTCCTTGGAGCCGCGCAAGGGGAATCCTCCGCCCCGTCTGGCCGAAACTCCAGCCGGGATGCTGAATGCCATTGGGCTGGAGAATGTCGGGTTGGAAATATTTCTCCAGGAAAAATTGCCCTTTTTGCGGAAAGCTCGATGCCCGGTATTGGTCAATATTTTCGGAAGTACGGTAGAAGAATATGCCGAATTAGCCAAGAGATTATCGGCGGTAGATGGAATCGCCGGATTGGAAGTCAACATTTCCTGCCCGAATGTGAAAGCAGGGGGTGCAATTTTTGCCGCGGAGCCTAAAACCGTATATAAGGTAATCTCAAAAATTCGTCGAGCCACTTCTTCTTTTGTGATGGTCAAACTTTCTCCCAATGTAGCCGATATCGGAAAGATTGCTCTGGCTGCCGAAGAGGCCGGGGCAGACGCGGTTTCCTTGATCAACACTCTAACCGGGCTGGCCATCGACGTTCAGACCCGAACTCCTGTCCTGGGGAACATTACCGGGGGTCTTTCGGGCCCGGCCATCAAGCCCATCGGCTTGCGCATGGTCTGGCAGGCGGCCCAGGTCGTGCGCATCCCGGTCGTGGGCATAGGGGGTATCGTAACCGCCAAAGATGCCCTGGAGTATCTGATCGCCGGGGCTACAGCTATACAGGTTGGAACTGCCCACTTCATAGACCCCCGGGCCGGCCTAAAAATTATCGATGGGATTCAGAGATATTTGCAGGCCAATAATTTTCCTGACGTGGCTTCCTTGGTGGGAAGCTTGAAGATTAAAAAAGACACAGGGCAACCTACATGAAGTTAGCAGGATTCAGGAATCAAAATCCAATGGTCTCGTAGAAATTCGAAAATCCGTCACTCCTGCGAAAGCAGGAGTCCAGATCTTTTTGCTTTTACTGGATTTCCGCGTTCGGAATGACAGAATTGGAGAAATTTAGATTTCTTATGAATTCTGAATCCTGTATTTTGCTTTTTGATTAGAAGGGGGATGCCATGGAGCTCAAAAGCGTAAAATTGGAATTTCCGGAAGGAGCGAACATTATTGTCGGCCAGACCCATTTCATCAAGACCGTCGAAGACCTTTACGAGGTCATGGTCAGCGCCTTGCCAAAGTCACGCTTCGGCATCGCCTTCTGTGAAGCTTCCGGGGCCTGCCTGATCCGCGTGGAGGGAAATGATGAGGCGTTGAGAAAAGTAGCCCAGCAGAATGCCCAGGCCATTGGCGCTGGCCATACCTTTGTGCTGGTTCTCCTCGATGCCTACCCGATCAACGTCCTCAACGCCATTAAAAACTGTCCGGAAGTTTGTTCCATCTTTTGCGCAACAGCCAACCCAGTGGAAGTCATTATCGCCGAATCCGCGCAGGGACGAGGAATTCTTGGCGTGATTGATGGCTTCTCGCCCAAGGGGGTAGAAGGCCCAGAGGGGGTCCAGTGGCGAAAAGAACTCTTACGCAAGATCGGCTATAAAATTTCCTAACCTCATCGGAGGCCGTCACACATTCGCGTGGAGCCTGTCCACGCCAAAGCGGGGAGAACCAACGCAGTTATACTTTTATCGGCTTCCCGCCCTCATCCAAATAACGGAATCA
>JAURYC010000034.1 GCA_030654105.1 Deltaproteobacteria bacterium | reverse complement strand
CACCTCATCCATTTTCCCGGCTGCAAGTGCCTGGTAAAACTTTTCCTGACTGACCATTTCTCCTCCTTCTTATTTTTTTCTTCTTTTCTTTTCACGCTTTGCTATTTTGGCATTTTCATTGGCAACTTTCCCCACCCCTGTACCATCTCCGTAATACGGAACAACCTCTCGAATTTAGCATCAGGCGGGGTGGTATCGCTTATCCCCAGAATAAAGCGATCTCCTGGGACAATCTCCTGAAATAAATTCTTCATGAACCGCTCAAACTCCTCATCGGACATGCTCTGTTCCAGAAGGGCCACCGACGGCACCCCGCCGAAGATGGTAACTTTTCCTTTAAAAGACTTTTTCACCTCGGAAATGGTTACTTTGGTCATTGGCTGCGGGCAGATAGCTTCGGCGATGTCCATACCGCTCTCCGCGATCAAATCCAAAAGACCCTGGTTTTCGCCATCGCAGTGGCAAATCAGCAGTTTCCCTCGCGCGTGAAGCATATCGGCCAATCTTTGCAGGTAGGGCATAATATAATTACGAAAGAACGGAGGATAGGTAATCATCTCGTCGAAATTGCTTCCATGGAAAACCACTTCTGCCGGGGAGTTGGCCAGGACCTGAAAAAGCTGATCATAATAAGGCTCCAGGTCTTCACAGAGCTGGCGCATCTCTTGGGGATGATCGTACATCTCAAGATAAAACTGAGTAGCATCCAGAAAATCTCTCATAATTTGTTGCATGGGGCTGGCCGCCGCCAAACCCCGGGCGGCAGCAAATCCTTTATCTCCCACCTGCCTCTGAAATTCCAACAGCATTCGTTCTTTAGGCGTCATTTCTAAATCCCTTCTATTTTCAAGGTAGGCGATCTGGCGTTTTTTTAAATTTTTTCACAGCCTCCCCGAGCGCAGGATGGAAATGAGCAACCAGATGCCAAAAATGCCGGCGATGGTGAACCCCAAAAGCCCCAAGATGGGAAAGCCGAAAAGAAAAGGTCCGATCTCGGTCCGGATGATCAGGGAAGACCCGATAATCAGGGAAGAAATCAGGAGAGAAAAGGCAATTCGGTTTGACGATCGATTTATATGAAAGGCAAAATTTTCCAGCCCCCGGTGTTCAAAACCAATTTTCACCTTTCCCTGTTTTACCTGTTTGAGGATGTCGCTCATCTCCCCGGGAATTTCCTTGAGCAATTGGATGAGGTCCCCGCCTGAATCAAGAAATTCACCGATGATCCGCCTGGGATGCAGGCGCTCCATTTTGATCCGTTTGATGAAGGGAGCGGCTTTTTCGGCCATGTCCAGGTCAGGATCCAGCGCCACTCCCACCCCTTCTGCTGTGGTTAGGGCCTTGATCATCAGGAATATATCCGGCGGGAGGCGCAGCCGGTGGCGGGTGATCAATGCCAGGAGCGCTTTGGAAATATTGGCGATCCGCAACTCTTTGAGAGGGCGATACAAGTACATCGCTATAAAATCGGCGATGTCTTTTTCCAGGGCCCGCCGGTCCGGTTCAACGTCCCATTCGATAATCTTCAACAAAGCCTGGGCGATTTTGGACTCATCCCGGCAGACATAACCATAAACCAGGTCGGCAAAATTATCCCGGGCCTGCCGGTCAACACTGCCCATCATGCCAAAATCGAGGTAACAGATAACATTGTCCGGAAGGAGGAAAACATTTCCCGGGTGCGGATCGGCGTGAAAAAACCCATGTTGGAAAACCTGTTCAAGGATTAAATCAGTCCCGCGGGAAGCGATGATTTTTCGATCAAAGCCCTGCTGATCCAGCGCGGTCACTTCGGAGGCTTTGATCCCCGGAATATATTCCATGGTCAGGATACGCTCCGTGGTGGCCTCACGATAAATCCGGGGGACGTAAATGGTGGCATTGCCGAGAAACTGACGGGCGAAACGTTCGGTCTGGGATGCTTCAATGGTATAGTCAATCTCCCTTACCAGGGTGCGAGCAAACTCTTCCACAATCCGGGTAGGGCGTTGGATCCCCAATTCCTCAACGTGTCTTTCGATCAGGGTGGCGATATGAAGCAAAATTTCTAAATCCACTTCGATCTGGTGGCGGATGCCCGGCCGCTGTACTTTTACAACCACTTCTTCCCCGCTTTGCAGCCGGGCCCGATGAACCTGGCCGATGGACGCCGCTGCCAGGGGTGCTTCTTCGAAATGTTGAAACTTCTCCTCGATCGGAGCTTTTAGCTCCGCCTCAACAATTTCTCTCACCTGAGCAAAAGGAAAAGGAGGAACCTGGTCTTGAAGTTTGGCTAATTCCTGGGCAAACTCAGGGGGAATCAAATCCGGACGGGTGGAAAGGATCTGGGCCAACTTGATAAACGTCGACCCGAGTTCTTCAAAAGCCATGCGGATCCGCTCGGATCGGGTTAGCTTTTCCACTCGCTCCCGGCGGCTCCTGGAAATCATCTGCATGCCGATTTCCAGGTATTGTCCCACATGCAGCCGGTCTACCAGTTCTCCAAAGCCGTATTTAAATAAAATGGTCAGGATCTGGCGGTACCGGTTGATGTGCCGGTAGGTGCGGGAGACAACGCCGATCTTGCGGATCTGCATCGATTATTCCTTCTTCTCGGCTGCCTTCTCCAGCTGTTCGATTCTTGCTCTCAGTTCTTCCACTTCTGTTCTCGTGGGTATATTGAGCTTCTGTAAGGTGTCATTCACAACCTTATCGATCCTCTCCCCGAAGTCTTTTTTAACTTTCCCGGATTTCTCTTTTAGATCTTGGATTAATTCCTTCCCCTGCTTTTCCGATATTTCACCTTTTTTAACAATTTCCTCCACCGCCTCTTCAATCTTTTCGGCGGTCATGGAGGCCAGCCCTGCACCGATGAAAATCGCTTTTTTAATAAATTCAAACATGGTCCCCCCTCCTTTTTTAAAATTTAATAGGACGCAGATTTATGCCGATAACCGCAGAAACAAAAAAGACGCTATGCGCATAGCGCCAAGCGCTAAGCGACTTTCTGTGTAAATCCGTGTCCAAAAAGGAATTTCCTATACTCTCAAGATACCCCGTGGGGGGAACTTTCCCCCTTCTCAGCAGCTACCCATTCTTTGAATTTGGTCAGCTCTTCAGGAATCATCGGGTAGATATGTTTGGGTTCCGGGAAAACCCTGTTTCTCACATCTTGAACATACGCCGTTAAAGCTTCTGTGCAAACTTTGGCCACTTCAGCGTAGCGCTTCACAAATTTGGGAGTGAAGGCTTCGAAGATCCCGAGCATGTCGCTGACGATAAGGAGTTGCCCGTCGCAATAGGGGCCGGCGCCAATGGACAAAACGGGGATGGTCAGGGTGTCCCGGATATAACCGGCAACCTCCGGAGGAATGGCCTCGAGAAGAATCATGGCCGCGCCCGCCTCCTGCACGGCCAGGGCATCATCGAGCTGGGCCTTAGCACTGTCGAGAGTTCTCCCCTGGGCTTTGAACCCGCCCAATTGGGAAGAACTTTGAGGGGTAAGCCCGATGTGGCCCATCACCAGCATGCCGGCGTCTACGATAGCCCTGATGCGGCTGGCCACGCGCACCCCCCCTTCCAATTTGACCGCATCCATCCTCGCTTCCTTGAAAAAGCGCCCGGCATTTTCCACCGCCGCCTCATCCGTGGTCTGGTAGGAAAGAAAAGGCATATCCCCGATGACACACGTATTCGGGGCTCCCCTGCGTACAGCCTCGCTGTGGACAATCATCTGGTCCATGGTTACGGGCATGGTTCCTTCGTATCCGTAAACGCACATACCCAGAGAATCTCCTACCAGGATCATATCCATCCCGGCTTTCTCAGCGAAGGTGGCCGTGGGGTAATCATAACTGGTGATAAAAGTGATTGGCTCCCCTTTTTCCTTCATCATATAAAAATCCTGAATACTTTTCTTTTTCTTCATATTTCCTCCCGATTAATTTAAGTACCTAAAGTGATCTAAAAGGTCTTACGACTGATGATTTTCAATATTTCACCCGCTGTGAACCCTGGGCAAATTTTATCCTTTATAAATCCGAATAATATCCTTCAGGATCGCTGCGGCCGCTCCTACCGGGTTTGATTTCCCGCCGGAGACCGTCACCCGGTCCATGGTATCCGTAAGGTAGGAAATGGCCTTTTCCGTGCCCCGGACATTGGCCAGAGGATGTTCCCAAGGCAGGGCCATCGGAGCGACAGATGCCACTATTTTCCCTTCTTTTTTCTCCACCTTGCCGATGAGTTTGATAACCTTCCCTTCTTTCTTCGCCCGGTCAACCTCTTCCGGTTTGACCTTGGTAATCCCTTCTACGGAAACATCCTCAAGGGACAGCCCGGCCCGAAAAACTTCGTTGGCAATGAGCAGGATTTTATTGGCTGTATCTCTCCCTTCCACATCCAAGGAGGGGTCGGGTTCCGCAACCCCCATCTTCTGAGCTTCGGCCAAGGCTTCGGCATAGGGGCACCCGTCTTCGTACATTCGGGTGAGGATATAATTCGTGGTCCCGTTGAGAATCCCCTCAGCCGTCAAAACTTCCGTCCCGGCCAGGCAAGAAAGTCCGACGTCCAAGGTCGGTAGGGCCGCCGCAGTTGCCGCGCTGATCATCAATTTGACCTCGGCCTTTTCAGCCAGAGTTTTCAACTCTTTATGCCGGAGGACTAAGGGACCCTTGGCCGCTGTAACTACGTGCCGGCCCTGGCCCAGGGCGGTACGGATGTGCGTCATGGCAGGCTCGCCGTCTCTAATGTTGGTCGGGGTCGTTTCAACCAGCAAATCCGCGATCCCCAAAGTAAGCGCTTCGACCCCGGTAAAGCCTTTCTTGCCATAGCCGATCATATCTTCGACCCGCCCCCCCTTCTCCAGATGAGCCAGAAGATCCTGCAATGGCAAACCCTCAGGGTCAACAGCCGCTCCCCCGATGTCCACGGCCGCCACGACTTTCAGCTTCAATCCATACCGGTTCCTCAGGTCCTTGTCTTTCTGGATAAGCAAACCAACAAAAGCCCTTCCCACTCTTCCCAAACCGCAGATGACGATGCGCACGTCCATAGCCAACCCCTCTCTTGAAATTTGCAGTTTATTCTTTTTACCAGATTAAGGTAAGAAGCTCAACAGACAAAATTGGAATGTGGAGAGGCCGCCAGAATCCGGGAATTATCAATTTTTTCCAAACCAAAAAAATCAAGAAAAAATACAGGCAAACCTCCCTT
>JAURYC010000033.1 GCA_030654105.1 Deltaproteobacteria bacterium | reverse complement strand
CCTCTGGTTTGGATGGTTCGGATTCAACGCCGGAAGCGCCATTGCCGCCGGAATGTTGAGCACCAGCGCTTTCGTAGTCACCCATATCGCCGGGGCTGCAGGGGCCCTTTCTTGGGCGCTGGTCGAGTGGGTTTACAAAGGCAAGCCGACCACTCTGGGGACAGTTAGCGGGGCGGTGGCTGGTTTAGCCACTATCACTCCGGCTGCGGGTTTCGTCCCCCCTTGGGCGGCATTGTTTATCGGACTGACCGCAGGGGTTTTTTGTTATGGAGGGGTAGTATCCAAAAACAAATTCGGGTATGATGATAGCTTAGATGTCGTGGGGATTCATGGAGTCGGCGGTACTTGGGGAGCCATGGCCATCGGGCTTTTCGCCACGAAAGGGATCAATGAGGCGGGAAATAACGGTTTCTTTTTCGGAAACCCAGATTTAATCGGGGTCCAAGCCTTGGCGGTGATTGTGACCTGGGCCTATGCTTTTGGGGTGACTTTCATCCTGTTGAAGGTCTTAGACTGGACGATGGGACTTAGGGTGAGCGGAGAGGAAGAAGATAGTGGACTGGACCTGAGCCAGCACAATGAGACGGGATACAACTTTTAATGCGGAGTGTAGAATGCGGAATGTGGAATATTTTTATTAACTCCGCACTCCACATTCCGAATTCCGCATTTGCAAAAGGGGGAGAAAATGAAAAAAGTCGAGGCCATCATTAAACCTTTTAAGTTGGATGAAGTGAAAACCGCCCTCAGCGCAGTCGCCGTGCAGGGGATGACCGTCACCGAAGTCAGGGGGTTCGGAAGACAAAAAGGGCACAAAGAAGTTTACCGTGGGGCGGAGTATGTAGTCGAGTTGGTGCCGAAAGTCAAGATCGAAGTGGTGGTTCCGGATCAAGCCGTCACCCGGGTGGTGGAAACGATTGCCAAGGCTGCCAAAACCGGAAAAATTGGGGATGGAAAGATTTTTGTTATACCTGTCGAAGAAGCGGTTAGGATTCGAACAGGGGAGAGGGGAGAAGGGGCGTTGTAAAAAAAGTGAAAAGTGAAAAGTGAAAAGTGAAATGTGATAAGTGAAAAACGAAAAACGAGATGATTGCGGAGAAGGAAAGAATAACATTGGTGCGGCCAGAAGAAAGCCTCGAAGACATTGAACGCTTTTTCCAGAAAGGGCGGGAATGGCTGAAGAAAAGGCACAAGGAAGGTATCTTGGCAACGGAATTCGGCCAGAGCCACTCGAATTTAATGGACAGCGTGATTCGCCGGCTCTTTAGGAGAGCTGTGGATAGCCGGGGGCTTCGGGGGTCTGGATTGGGATTTTCTTTACTGGCTATGGGAGGATACGGGAGGGAAGAGCTCTGCCCTTTCTCGGACATCGACCTTCTTCTTCTTCACCTCCCGGGTAAGGGCAAGGATCTTGAAGAATGGGTTCGCGCCGTGCTTCACCCGCTCTGGGATTGGGGCCTGACTGTGGGATACACGATTCAGACTCCCAAGGAAAGCCTGCGGGCAGCGCAAAAAGATTTAGACCTATTTTTTTCCTTTTTAGATGCCCGTTGGGTGGCAGGCGAGAAGCAAACATTCCTCCGGTGGCAAGAGGCGTTTTCTCGTTTTTTGCCGGCCGGAAAAGATACGGAAGTGATCCTGCAAATCCGACGGAGATCTGAGGTCAGGCATAAACATTATGGAGATTCTGTTTTTGTCCTGGAACCGGATGTGAAAGAGGGGAAAGGGGGACTGAGGGATTACCACTCGGCCTACTGGGCCACCAAGGTTAAATATCATATCCGGGCCGCTGGGGAGCTGGCAGAACATACCTTGCTTTCCAAAAAAGAGTGGCAAACCTATTCCCGGGCGGTTGAATTCCTCTGGCGAGTGCGCAACCAGCTCCACTACCTTCACGGCAGGAAAGAAGATCGACTTTCCTTCGAGGACCAGGAAGCATTGGCCGGGGCCCTCGGGTACCGGGCAGAAAATTCCCTCATGGCCACAGAATCCTTTTTGAAGGAATATTTTACTCACGCCCTCCGCGTTTTTCACTTTTCTTGGAACCTGTTAGAAAAATGCCTCAACGAACAGGCCGCTTTTCCCGTGAATTGGGGGCGAGGAACTCCGACAGAGGTTGTCGCGGGATTTTTCCTTTACCACGGCAAACTGGTTATGGCCGACCCTGATCGGTTCGACCGGAATCCTCTCCACCTGTGGAAGGCTTTTGAGGCCATCCATCGTCACGGGATGGAGATGGAAGCGCGCCTCAAAGAAAATATTACCGAGCATTTGGATTCAGTCGGGGAACGGTTTCGGTGCGCCGAAGAATCGGTCAAGTCATTCCTCTCTTTTTTTGAGCAACCTGGATACCTGTACCAGGTTTTGGAGATTATGTTGGAAACCGGCTTTTTGAGAAAGTTCCTCCCTGAGTTTGACCAAGTCTACTGCCATGTACAATATGACCGCTACCATATTTATCCCGTAGATGTTCATTCTCTTTACGCCGTGCGCGAGTTAGAAAATCTGGGAAAGAAACAGGAGACAAACCCCTGGCCGTTGTTCGGCGAGCTGATTAAGGAAATCAAAGACCCCGGCCTATTAAAGTTGGCGGCCCTACTCCACGACCTGGGAAAAGCCGAAGGATCTTCCCATGCCCAACGCGGAGAAAAAATTGCCGCTGCTATCGGAGAAAGGCTGCAACTTTCAATCGCCAGGATCGAGACTCTCCGGTTCTTGGTGCGAGAACATTTGATCTTTACTGAAATTGCCCAACGGAGGGATTTAAACGACGAGAACCTCATCTTTCGGTTCGCCCAAACCGTAGGGGACGGGGAAAGACTGCGGATGCTCTATTTATTAGGTTTTGCGGACCTCCGGGCGGTCGGCCCCTCGTCATGGACAGCTTGGAAAGACACCCTGATGCGGGAACTTTTTCTCAAGGCCCTGCACCTTTTGGAAAAAGGAGAAGGTCTCGGCCAGGAAGACCAGGATCGGTTGATTAAAATTCAGAGGGAGGTGATGGACCTCCTTGCCGGGCAGGTTCCCCCTCCGAAGGTGTCGGAATATCTCGTTAACATCCCGTCCAGGCATTATGCGGTTCAAGAAGGGTGGTCCATTGCCCAGCAGATTCTCATGGCTGAAAAATTAACTGACCAAATAGTGGTTTTGGAAGGTGAGGAGAAGCCGGAAGAAGGATGTGAGGAAGTGACCGTGGTGGCCCGGGACGAACCCGGCCTCTTCTCCAAGATCTCTGGAGTTTTGACCGCTAATTTTTTGAACATTCTCTCGGCCCAGATTAGCACCTGGGAAAATGGCATTGCCGTAGACCGATTCCGTGTTCATAATTTGATCGACGAAGGACTTTCCCAAACCCGCAGATGGACGAAACTCCAGGAAGATTTTAAAAACGTTCTTAAAGGAAATGTCAAGGTGAGTTCACTGGTGGCGGCAATGGTTCTTCCTCTTTTTCAGAACTATCCCCCTTCCTGGCAGGCCACCAAGGTTGAAGTTGATAACACAACTTCTGATTTTTATACCGTCATTGAAATTTACACCCACGACCGCCCTGGACTCCTATATCGGATATCCCAGAAAATTTTCGAATTGGGCCTCAATATCTGGAGTGCCAGAATTGCGACTAAAGTGGACCAGGTTGTAGATGTTTTTTATATTCAAGATTTAAGCGGGGCTAAATTGACTGATGAAGAGGTAATCCTGAAACTGAAACAGGAACTCGCCGAGGAGCTGGAAAAGTGGTAAAAGATACTATCCGGCTGACTGACGAATTTTAAGCACCATGCCCATTTTCTATTCATAATGCTAACCTTCCTGATATACTTAAGTTTTAGAATAATTTTCTCAATAATAATTAGACCTGCTCAAAATATTAGCAAAGATCGAAAAGAAATAACTCTTTTTCCATTTTTTTAAGTTCCCCCATGCACTTATAACTAATTAAAATTATACATTTTTTAAAAATAAAAGTAATAGTTCAGTTGGTATCGGTATTGCTTAAAAGAATAATAAAAAAATAACCGGAGTGGGCAAGATGGGAGCAATTTTGCTGATCGAGGATGATCGCAATGTCCGCAGCATGCTCGAAAAGATTTTCCCCCAGGACAATCTAAAAAATCTGAGGGCATTGAACTTAGGGAAAGAGAGATATGGGGGAGACCGAAGCGGGGAGGGACCTCCATCTTTGGTTTTCGAAGAAATCGTGCGCGGATATTTAAGAGAGCAGCTGGGGGCAGAAAGCAATGGAAGCATCCATGAACACATAATCGGAAAAGTGGAGAAGGCCTTAATAGGCCTTGTTTTGGAGGAAGAAAAAGGGAACCAGGTTCGGGCGGCGAAAAGGTTAGGGATTAACAGGAACACGTTAAGGAAAAAAATGAAGGAATTATGCATCAGAACCCGGGTGGTCACTGGCTAAAAAGGAGAATAGATCAACCTTAATGTTACTTGCCCTAAGTGGGTTCTTCACCATGAGATTTTGTTCTTAAATAAAAATACAGGAGGAGGATAATGGCTAAAAGCGATTACGGAAAAGTAATGAAAATGATTGAAGAGAATGACGTAAAGTTCATAAAACTCTGGTTTACCGACATACTCGGTTTCCTCAAGAGTTTTTCGGTCCCCAAGGAACAAATCGAGAAGGCCTTTGCTGAAGGGATCGGCTTCGATGGGTCTTCCATCGAAGGATTTGTACGCATTGATGAGAGTGACATGGTGGCTATCCCGGACCCAACCACTTTTGCTATCCTCCCCTGGCGCCCCAAAGAAAAAGGCGTGGCCAGAGTTTTTTGTGACATCGTCACCCCCGATGGTAAGCCTTTTGAAGGAGACCCGCGGTATACTTTGAAGAAAAATTTAGATAAAGCCAAGAAGATGGGCTTCATTTACTATGTCGGTCCGGAGCTGGAATATTTTTATTTTAAGGATGCAAATTCAACGGAGGTTCTGGACAAAGGCGGTTATTTCGACATGATCCCACGAGATGAAGCCTTGGATCTGCGCAGGGAGACTGTGCTTTTCTGCGAGGCCTTAGGAATGAAGATTGAGTATTCGCATCATGAAGTAGCTCCCTCCCAGCATGAAATTGATATGCGCTATGAAGATGCCCTCACCATGGCTGACAATGTCATGACCTACCGCCTGGTGGTTAAGGAGGTAGCCTACCGGCAGGGGGTTTACGCCACCTTTATGCCCAAACCGTTGTTTGGAGAAAATGGGTCCGGGATGCACACCCATATGTCCCTGTTCAAGGGTAAACGGAACGCATTTTTCGACCCCAAAGGGCAATACAACCTTTCCCAGAATGCCCGATATTTTATCGGAGGGCTGCTGAAATATGCCCCTGAATTTACGGCTGTAACCTGTCAATGGGTGAATTCTTATAAACGCCTGGTTCCCGGATACGAAGCGCCGGTTTATTTATCCTGGGCCCAACGGAACCGTTCAGACCTGATCCGGATTCCCATGTACAAACCGGGAAAGGAAGAAGCTACCCGAATAGAATTTCGTAGCCCGGACCCGGCTTGTAACCCTTACCTGACTTTCTCGGTTATGCTGGCCGCAGGTTTGGCGGGGATGGAAGAAAAAATTGAACCGCCCGATCCGGTGGAAGCAAACGTCTACAAGATGAGTGCGGAGGAGCGGGAACGAAGGGGGATCAAACAGCTTCCGGGAAGCCTCAGTGAAGCCATTCAATTGACCGAGAAAAGCAAACTGGTTCGAGAAGCCCTCGGAGACCACGTCTTCGATCACTTTATCGAGAACAAAAAGGTGGAATGGGACCGCTATCGCGTCCAGGTCACCTCGTACGAAATCGAGAAGTACCTCCCCATCCTTTAAGAAAAAAAGTCGAGTAAAGGGAAGGTAAGGATAAAACTAAGAAATGCAGGAAACCAAGGTAGCATTGACCATTTTCTTTTGTCACCATCAGGCGGAGAGGATCACCCCGATCTTAAAAGAATTGAACGGATCGGGTTGTATCGACCTTAAGAAAATCGCCTTGCCCTGTTCCGGGAAGTTGGAAGTCTTTTACGTAACCAAAGCTTTGGAAAAGGGGGCGGATGGAGTGGCGATTTTTGGATGCCTTGAAGGGAGATGCCACTACA
Organism: Deltaproteobacteria bacterium; assembly: GCA_030654105.1. Lineage (NCBI taxonomy): Bacteria > Pseudomonadati > Myxococcota > Myxococcia > Deltaproteobacteria bacterium. The sequence continues at coordinate 7,297 of JAURYC010000033.1, read as the reverse complement.
TAGTAGGCAGTCAAAGAGCAATGGGTAGGGTTCGTTATACCCAAAGAATTTTGAGCGCCATTAGCATAGAAGAAGATCGCGTGCACCGGTTTATCTTGGAAGATAATATTCAGCAGGAAGGAATAGAGGCGTTTTCGAGATGGGTTAGAAACATCCAATCCAAGGGTTCCCTTTCCTGTAAAAGCCTGAACCCTCGAACCCTGGAATCCTTCTGATAAAGCGTTAAGGAATTGGTTATGCCCAAGAAATATCATTTAAAACCCAAACCGGCACCGACCCGGTTTGTTACTCCGGGTCCTTTCGGGATCATCGAAGGGGACGGATGTCTGAACTGCGCCAACTGTGTTAAAAAATTTTGCGTCTATTCCGTTTTCCGGAAACGCAAGTTTGATTCGCATCAGCTGTTCGATACCGCAGATTCACTTTGTAAAAATTGTTTCCGGTGCGTTCAGGGATGCTATGGCCGGATTCTCTCCCAAAGCGCCAACCCTGAATTTTGGTCCTTAGGGGACGATTACTGGACTCCAGAGATTATCGCCAGTAACCAGGGCCAAGCGGAGACGGGGAAAATTCCAGTTTCTGGAGGAGGCTACGGAGGACCTTTTACCGGGCCTGGTTTTGACAGCATGTGGACAGATATGTCCGAGATCGTTCGCCCCACCCGCGATGGCATCCATGGGCGTGAATATATCAGCACTTCCGTCGAGCTCGGTCGGGTTCTGAAACCCGTCCCCTTTCATTCCAAGGCGGAATCTTCGCCGGATCCTTCTCTGAAACCATCCCCGCAATTGGGGGAATTTCCCGATATGGGGTCTTCCCCCCGGGTGGAAACATCCGTTCCCATCATTTTTGACCTTCTTCCCTTCCATTCTTTCAACTTTCCCGTTCGTTTAGCTTTGGCCCAAGCGGCCCGCGAAACGAATACTTTGATGGTCATCAGAGCTGAAGATATGGAAGAAGACTTGTGGCCGCTGGCCAGTCACCTTGTTCCCCTGCTACCCTCTGGGCCGGCGCCAAGCCTGGCTCCAATGATAACCAGGGTAAGGATGGTCCAGGTTTCTTTTACGTCTATCGCAGAAGTCGAGGAAAGAGTGAAAGAGATCAAAAAAATCAATCCAGGAGTCGTCGTTTCGGTTCGACTTATCCTGGATCCCCAGTCCGAGGAAAACGTGGTCGCGCTGGAAGGGGCCGGAATCGAGGTGCTTCACCTCTTGGCGGATGAAAGGGGAAGGGAGCGCCAGACTTCTTCACCCCGCTTTATCAAAGATTTGATCCGCAGTATCCATCTTCGTTTGGTAACGGAAGAAAAAAGAGACGGATTGAGCTTAATCTTCGGAGGTGGAATCGCCATGGCTGAACACGTGGCCAAGGCGATCATCTGCGGGACAGATGCCGTTTCCATTGCAATTCCCTTTCTCTTAGCCTGGGAATGCCGGTTATGCGGAAAATGTGGCCGGGGAATGAGTTGCCCGGTGGAAGTGGAGAAGATTGACCCCGATTGGGGCCGACAGAGAATCACGAACTTGATAGCCGCCTGGCACGGACAACTCCTCGAGGTTTTGGGGGCGATGGGCCTGCGAGATATCCGCCGACTTCGGGGGGAAGTGGGCCGGGCGATTTTTCTGGAAGAGATTGAAAAGGAAACCTTCAGCCAGATATTCGGTGAACCCGTCAAAAAATCTGCGCTGAGAGAAGAGATTATTCATGCCCTGGCCTCCTGAGATCAGGCGGACGCCTTCGCGTTTCCGTAATCCCATCGGTAAATATAAAATTCACCGTGGTCCGGCCTGCATCCATTGCGGGCAGTGCGCGGACCTTTGCCCGATGGGCGTGCACCGTCGTCTGGGCAAAAAAATGCTGGCCCCGAAAGATGAATTATGCCTTGGCCCATCCTGCGCGAGCAGGGAATTTTATTGCATCGATCGGTGCCCCCAAGCGGCATTGCGAATGATTATCAACCCCAATCTTCAGGCTTTGAAAGATTATCGCTGGCCGGCGGATCTTCTTTTGTCTACCTGGCGGCAGGCGGAGACCGGCGAGGTACCTTATGCTGACTTGGAGTATCGGGTGGGCCATTCTGGGGGGGGCTTTGACCGGTTGAGGTTGCGCCTTCCAGCTCAAGAGGATATGTCCTCCTCCCTTAGCGAAAAAGAAGAAGAGGTGTCCACAACAATCGTTTTGAACCGCAGGGCCGATGGCCGGCCTCAGGTCCGGATCGGCGTTCCTTTTTATGGTGGGGGGATGTCTTTCGGGTCGGTGAGTATCAATACGATGTTATCCCGGGCCAGGGCTGCTGAAGCCTGGGACACCTTTACCTGCACCGGCGAAGGGGGTTTTCCTGAACCTTTACGAAGGTACGATGACCACATGATTACTCAGGTGGCCACGGGGTTATTTGGGGTACGGGAAGAAACCATCCAGCGGGTACGTCTGGTGGAGTTTAAATATGCCCAGGGTGCCAAACCTGGACTGGGAGGACATCTTCTGGGTGATAAAGTGACCCCGGCTGTGGCCCGCATGCGCGAAGCTGTGGCTGGAAGTTCTTTATTCTCTCCTTTTCCCTTCCATAGCGTTTATTCCGTGGAAGACCACAAGAAGCATATAGACTGGATTAAAGAAGTAAATACACGCTGCCTGGTGGCGGTGAAAGTTTCTACCCCTACGGACGTGGACATGGTGGCAGTGGGAAGTTACTATGCTGGCGCGCACATCATCCACCTGGATGGAAGTTATGGAGGAACCGGAGCTGCACCCGATATCGCCAAAAAGAACATCGCCATGCCGATTGAATATGCCATTCCCAAGGTTCATCGATTCCTGCTGGAAGAAGGAATTCGCGACCAGGTAACCTTGATCGCCAGCGGAGGAATACGTACGGCCTATGATATTGCCAAAGTAATTGCCTTAGGCGCGGACGGGGTGGTGGTTGGCACGGCAGACCTGGTTGCCTTGGAATGTATCCGCTGCCGCAATTGTGAAAGCGGCCAGGGGTGTCCGCGGGGAATTGCCACCACGGACCCTGAACTTTCCAATCTGGTGGACGTAGAGTGGGGTTCGCAGCGCATCATCAATCTCTACGCCGCCTGGAGAAAACAATTGGTGGCGCTGCTGCAACTTTGGGGTTTAAAAAGTATTGGCGAGCTGGTAGGGAGGACCGACCTCCTGATGCACCTGGATTATCACCGGGGGGAATTAAGAGACGACGATATCAGGCCCTTTTTGTTGCGGGGGAATGGCCAAAGAGGTCTTTAATTTTTTTAGCCACAGAGAACACAGAGATCACAGAGATGAAAGAAAGGACAATATAAAAAGGCAAAGATTGATGATCTCGTAAAAAGTCAAAATTTGGATGGCAAAGTAAAAAGCTCCAGATGCAAGGCGCGCAAAAGCTGAGGAGAGAGGCGTACTTACAAGGTACGCTGCAACGACGAAGGTGAAGCGCAACGCCGCAGATGGACTTTTTACGAGGCCATCAAAGATTAGAAATTGTAAAAACATTCTTGATCCTATTTCTTCTCGGTGACCTCTGTGGCCAATGATTGTGGAAAACGAGTTTGCCATGAATAACCATTGGGAAAATATCCAGAAAGTCATCGCCTCTCGGGGAGAAATGATCAAAGAAATCCCGGAACGTCCACGCTGGAAGGCCGAGGAAGAGGGGGGATGCGGGGTGACGGGGTTTGCCAGTTCCATTCCGGTGAACGGCCACCATATCATCGAACCTTCCCGCCAGATGCACAACCGGGGAAATGGAAAAGGGGGAGGGATTGCCGCCGTGGGCCTCTCCGCCGAGGACTGGGGTATCTCCGAACAGGTGATGGAGGAAGATTATTTGCTCCAGATCGCCTTTCTGGACCCCGAGGCTCGCTCGGCAGTGGAACAATCGTTCATCGAGCCTTTCCTGGAAGTTCATCACGGGTCGCGAATTCCCACGGTCAGCGACTATCGGGAAATTGAAGGCCTGGAAGTGAAACCACCCGACGTTTACCGCTATTTTGTTCGGGTTAAGAAGGAAGCGCTGAGAGACTTTACCGTCAAAAATCAATTCCTGGACATGGAACTTCGCAAGGTGGAAGACGAGTTTATTTTTCAAAATAGCTTCCAACTCAACCAGAAATTTTATGCCTCCCTCGGGGAAAAGAAGGCTTTTGTCCTATCCCATGGCCGCAACATGATGATTCTGAAGATTGTTGGGTATGCCGAACAGGCAGCCCAGTACTATAAACTGGAGAATTGCCGAGCCCACATCTGGATCGCCCACCAGAGATATCCGACGAAAGGCAGAGTATGGCATCCGGGCGGAGCTCACCCCTTCATCGGGATGGATGAAGCCTTGGTGCACAATGGAGACTTTGCCAATTATCATTCCGTCTGCGAATATCTCCGCCAGTGGAATTTAGTGCCCCTTTTCCTCACGGATACGGAAGTCGCGGTATTACTTTTTGATCTTTTGAACCGAGTGTACGGTTACCCGTTGGAGTATATCATCGAGGCTTTGGCACCGACTACGGAGCTGGATTTTGACCGTTTGCCCGTTGCCAAACAGAAAATCTACCGGGAAATCCTGGCCAGGCATATCCACGGGTCGCCGGACGGGCCCTGGTTCTTCATCATTGCCCGGAATGATTCCTATCAAAGATGTTTTCAGCTCATCGGTATCACCGACACCGCGATGCTGAGGCCCCAGGTCTTCGCCCTCTCCGAGGGCCAGGTTCAGATTGGCTTAATCTGTTCGGAGAAGCAGGCCATTGATGCTACTCTTCAGAGCCTGTCCCGCGATGATGCCCGCTTTCACAGCATTGCAGATAAATATTGGAACGCCAGGGGAGGAAGCTACACCGACGGGGGGGCATTTATCTTTTCCATCCGGGAAGGCGGGAACGGTGTCCCAGGCAAGGTGCTGACCTGTACTGATAAGTTTGGGAAAGTCCTTTCTGCCCCCAAAGACCAAATCCCGTGGGACCATATACCCCGAGCCCTCCAGCCCGATAAAAGGGAAACCCTTCGTAAAGAAGTGGCCGAAAAATTGCGCGGGGGTGATGGGCATTCTTTTTTTCAATTCTTTAAAACTCAGCTTCCCGGATGGGATTATGAATCTTTTAGGGAATTCTGCCACGAGATCGTCCAGGTTGCCAGCGCCAGTGATGCAGCCCGGGCGTTGGCCATAGAAATTTTAACTCTTTTCTTAGACCTGCGTTATGACCCGGGGAACAAACGGAGGAGCTGTCTCCAGGAAATTTTGTTGGAGGGGTTGGATAAGATCTTTTCTTCGGCACCGGTTTTGAGTTCAAACCGCAGAGGAGTGATGAGGCGGATCGATGGGCAAGGACGGGATACGCTCAGAAAGCCCAACGAAGGAGAAAGGGTGCTCATCGTGGATGCGCGGGGATTTGCCGCGGAAGGGAAAGAAAGCGTAGCCTCCTTGTTGATCCAGGCGTATCATAGGGGATGGAAGAAATTCATTGTTTATGGATGCCAGGGACAGCGATTTTTCGGTTGTGGCCTGGGGCCGGGAACTCAGAATGTGCACCTTGACGTGTACGGGAGTTCGGGAGATTATTTGGGGTCGGGGATTGACGGCCTGGAAATATTTGTCCACGGAAACGCCCAGGATCAATTGGGCCAGATCATGAAGTCGGGAAAGATGGTCATTTATGGAGATGTGGGACAGACCTTCCTGTATGGCGCCAAGGGAGGCGCAGTTTACGTTCTGGGCAATGCTGCCGGCCGGCCTTTGATTAACGCTGCTGGAAAGCCCCGCGTCGTGATTAACGGAACTTGCCTGGATTATTTGGCCGAATCTTTCATGGCCGGCGACCCCCTCCAAGGGGGAGGGTTTGTTATCCTGAACGGAGTAGAATTTGACGAGTACGGGAAAATCCGAGAACAACCTACACCCTTCCCTGGATCCAACCTGTTTTCCCTGGCCTCCGGAGGAGCCATCTACGTTCGCGATCCCCATAGCCGCTTAGAGGAAGAACAACTCAACGGTGGGGAATTTACCCAGCTCACGGAGAAAGACTGGCAACTTATCCAACCTTATCTGCAAGAAAACGAAAACCTCTTTCAAATTTCCATCGACCATGACCTTTTGGCCGTAGAAGGAAAGAAACGCCGGCCAGAAGAAGTCTACCGCAAAGTAAGGGCCGTTAAGTTATCGGTTCTGTCATCAACCAAGGTTGAAGAATGATAGGGGCAAGGCGCAGGGCCCCAGGCATTAAGATATAAGGTGTAAGGTATTAAATGTTAGTTTTTTTTTGACAGAGGCCCTTTCTTCGTCTATGATGGAAAAAATTTCCGACTATCGGAACAAAAGAGAAAATTTGATGAAACTTAGCGAGCGGATTAGCCGCTGGATTTGTGACCAAGTTGAAGCCGCGGGGGCCGCCGGTGTTTTGGTAGGCCTCAGCGGAGGAATCGATTCGGCAGTGGTTGCAGTTTTGGCCCAACGGGCGATGGGAGATCACGTCCTGGGGCTTCTCCTGCCTTGCTACAGCCTACCCGCAGATGAGCGCGACGCCATGATGATAGCCGATGCTTTTGGAATCCGCCGGGAACGCGTAGACCTTTCCCCGGTTTATGAAACATTCTCGCAACAACTCCCGGAAGCTGGAGAGATGTGCCGGGCCAACCTTAAACCCCGCCTACGAATGGCTGCTCTTTATTACTACGCCAACAAATTAAATTATTTGGTTGCCGGAACGGGAAACAAGTCCGAACGATTGATGGGCTACTTCACAAAATTCGGGGATGGGGGAGCTGACCTTTTACCATTGGGCGACCTTACCAAGTCTCAAGTACGCAAGCTGGCTGAAGAATTGAAAATCCCCCAACGGATCATCGAACGGCCTCCAAGCGCAGGCCTATGGAGCGGGCAAACCGATGAAGAAGATATGAACATTAGATATGAGGATTTGGACAAAATCATTGTTTCCTTAGAAAAAAGAAAAGAGGCCAAATTTCCCAAGGCTCAACTGAGTTATGTCAAGGGGATGGTGGCCCGTTCCAGACACAAACGGAGCACCCCTCCCATCTTTCATTTAAAATCCGTCTAACGGCGGAGGGACGCCTTCGTCTCCTTTGAATAAAGAGAGTTACAGAATAGCTGAATATTAAAATTCGAAATTCGATATAGGCTTTTCCATTTGACTCATGTTAACCTGTTGTTTAGGAATCAATTTGCTTGAGAGTTATCGTTACCGGTGGCTTTCTCAGGCTCGGGGGCCAGGGCGCTTCGCTTGGCATCATGAGGCGCTCGACTTTCCATGGATTAGGCGGGAAAGTGCCCCCCGCCTCA
>JAURYC010000032.1 GCA_030654105.1 Deltaproteobacteria bacterium | reverse complement strand
TTCAAATGCCAAAGAAGAATATGACTTAGTGGTCATATCTGGTGATCCGGCCGCCGCGACAAGAAAAGCCTTAGAAGTCATGGGCGGTATCTCTCGCTTCGTTAAAAAAGGCCAGCGGGTTGTCCTCAAGCCCAACATGTCTTTTGCCCGACCCCCAGAATCCGGTTGCAACACTCACCCCCAGGTGGTGACCACCGTAGCCCAAGCTTGCCTCGAAGCAGGGGCCCAACAGATTATGGTCATGGATTATACCTTGGGTCGCCCCGAGCTCTGCCTCGAACGTTCAGGAATTCGCCAGGCCTGTAAATCCATTAAAAACGTCCATGTCATAGGTATCGAAGAGAAAAAATTTTTCCGGGAAATCAGAGTGCCCCAGGGAAAAATCCTTGATCGCGTGGAGGTCTTGAAGGAAGTTTTGGACAGCCAGGTGCTGATCAGTCTCCCCGTAACCAAGTCGCACTCAGCTACAGGAGTGAGCATGGGCATCAAGGGACTGATGGGCTTAATCTGGAACCGCACGAGCTTCCACGATAAATATAACATCAACCAAGCACTGGCTGACCTGGCCACGGTTATCAAGCCCCAATTAACCATCCTGGATGCTTCCCGCGCTCTGGTCAGCGGAGGACCGGGTGGTCCCGGAGAGGTCCAAAAACCCAACCTGATCATAGCCGGTGTGGACCCGGTGGCCGTGGATTCCTACGGCGTAACCGTAGCCCCGTGGTACGGTCAAAATTTTAAAGGCCGGCAGGTCGAGCACCTGCTGGTTGCTCATCAAAGAGGCTTAGGGAAGATCGATCTCGATCAACTCCGAATCTTCAAGGGGAAAGCATGAGGACTTTCGTCCAGACTTTTTCCCTCCTCCTTTTCACCACTTTTTTTTCCCTTGCCACCTACAAGCTGCCAGATTGGCTTCCAGCAGATATATATCTGCGCTTGGACCCGCTATTAGGATTGAGTGCCATTCTGGCCGGGAAGGAAATCATCGGCCGAGCCCTATGGTCCCTGATCATTGTTGGAACCACGCTAGCCATCGGGCGATTCTTCTGCGGCTACGTCTGCCCGATGGGGGCGGTCATTGATTTAAGCCACTATCTTCTCTGGCGTCGAAAAAAAATTTCGCCTTTAAAAAGCGAGGCCAATTTTCGAAAAATAAAATTTTTCTTGCTCTTTATCTTCCTCATAGCCGCATTGGCGGGGGTTTCCTTATCCTACCTTATGGATCCCCTCCCCCTCCTCACCCGTTTTTACACTTTCATCCTTTACCCTTTGGTAATCACCCTGATCAATCTTTTCCTGGATTTTATGCGCCCTATTTTTCACGCTCTGGGGTGGATCAGTTTATCTCACCAGCATTACTCCCAGCCAGTTTATTACATGGCCATCGTCACCTTCCTTATCTTTGCTGGGATCATAACTCTTAGCCGACTCACCCTCCGTTTTTGGTGCCGCTACCTCTGCCCCCTGGGAGCACTGCTCAGTTTTATCTCTCCCCTGGGGCTCTGGAAACGCCGGGTCAGCCAAGAATGCAATGAATGTTTAAAATGCCAGAAGGCATGCCCGATGGGGGCTGTGGAGGAGAATCCCAAGAGGATCCATCTTGCTGAATGCATTCAATGCCGAACCTGCGCTGAGGTTTGCCCAAAGGGGGCCATTACTTTCCCAACCTCTTTTTCTTTGGCCAAGGCATCGGAACATCAAACCTCCGCCAAAGGAGGAGAGTATTCAACCGTGGATTTTTCCCGCAGGGGATTCCTTTACTCCGCAGCCGGGGGGCTGACTCTCGCTTTTTTGGCAGACCGGACGCCCTTTACCCCCCTTAAGGGCAAGTATCAGCTCATCCGCCCGCCAGGAGCACTCCCCGAGACTGATTTTTTGCAGACTTGCATCCGCTGCGGGGAATGCATGAAGTCTTGCCTCACCAATACCCTCCAGCCTTGCCTTTGGGAATCTGGTTTAGCGGGCCTCTGGACGCCAAAAATGGACCTTCGCTTTGCTCCCTGCGAACAGAACTGCAACGTCTGTGGTAAGGTCTGTCCAACCCAGGCCCTCCGTTCCCTTTCCCTGGAAGAAAAAACCAACGCCAAAGTGGGTACGGCTGTTTTGCGTAAAGAAATGTGCTTGGTTTGGGCTCAGGATAAGCTCTGTTTGATCTGTGACGAGATTTGCCCTTATAACGCTATCGTTTTTCGAACCGTGGAAGGATACCGGCGTCCTTTTGTCATTGCCTCGCGCTGCAACGGTTGCGGGTTTTGCGAGCAGAAATGCCCTATCCAGGGAGATTCGGCGATTATCGTGGTGCCAAGCGGGGAGATTCGACTGAAAGAAGGATCTTATATCAAAGAAGCCCAAAAGCTCCAATTGGAGTTCAAACCTGATCCTGGCGATGATAAATTTATTTTGGAAGACTCTGGCTTTAAGGTGGAGGGTGAGCAAAAGGGAAAAGAAAATCTTCCTCCAGCTGAAAAAACCCAGCCTAAAAAGCCGAAGGGATTTCTATTGATTCCTTGAACCCTTTATTTTTCTTTGGCCGTAATTCCCAGCTCTTTTATCTTTCTGCGCAGGGTGTTGCGATTGATCCCCAGGAAGCGAGCCGTCTTTAACTGGACATGCTTTGTTTTTTCCAGGGCCGAGGTGAGCAACGTCCTTTCCACTACGTTCAACACATCCTCATAAAGACGTCCATTCGACCGCGGATCGACCTTCATCTCCGCGACCATGCGGGCGATGCGTTCTTCCAGGATTTCGGTCAAGGAAATTCTTCTCCGGGCTTTAGGAATGTTCCGCCCCAGGGTTTCTAATTCTTTCCGGAAACTCCAGTTCTCCTCCAGTAGGGCCCGATTTTCAGCTGCCATCGCCTTGCGCATCGACATGGCTTCAGCGATGAGAGCGCAAACCTCCCCGAGTAGATTCAGATCTTCGGTAACCGCCACCGGATCCTCATAAAAATGATCCACACCTAAAATGCTCGTGATAGCCCCTTGTATTTTCACTGGGCCGCAAAGGAAAGAGGTACTGACCCGCTTGGGACCTGTTTTGGCTTTTTCATCATGAAGCCAAATGCTATCTCCTCCTTCGATCACCGCGGCCATCTGTCCTTTCTCTAAGATCCTCTGGACGACTCCGGAACCAAAATATTCTTTCCTGCGTTTCATTTCTTCAGCAGAAAAGCCTTGCGCTCCGCCCATCTCCCATTCGTTGGATTCAGCATTCAAGACCAGAAATCCTCCTCGTTTCATTCCCCTTTGTTGAGAAAGGACAGCGAGAAGCCGTGAATAAGCCTCCTTCAGATCCACGGAGGAGTTCAAGGCTTTGGCTACCTCGTATAAAGTCTTCCACCTGGAGACTGCTTTTTCCTGCGCTTCTCTTTCAGCTGAGGCACTCATATTTTTCTTTACCTCTTCTGGGGATAAAAAAAGCTGCCCCCTCCCTGGTTGTAACACGGATCTTTAATCTTAGAGAACGAAGACCTCTTGGATTTTCCTCTTAGGGTAAGATGAAAGGGGAGAAATTTCTCCTCTAAATTTCTCCTCTATGTACAAGCTCAAGCTACTAAAAATGAAAAAAGGTGTCAAGACCCTTTTTTGAATTTATTTTTCATCCTGGGGGAAGATCAGAATTTCAATCTTTCTTTCAAGAGTGGCGGGATCCTGACGATCTTTCCCTCCCTGTCGACGAAGGCATGAAGAGTCTTTCCCGTCACCAGTTCTGTTCCATCTACCTTCCGCAAAATCCGGTAGGTAAACTGGATGCTGGCCCTCCTCATAAAATCCACGGAGGTTTCAATAATCAAAATATCATCATATTTCGCCGAAACAAGATATTTGCAGAAGACTTCGGAAACAGGAAGGTAAATTCCCTCTTCTTCCAATTTTTTGTAAGGGATGCCCAGGTCGCGAATAAATTCCGTTCGCCCCATTTCAAACCAACGTAAGTAGTTAGCGTAATAGACGATGCCCATGGCATCGGTCTCGGCGTAGGTAACCCGGATCTCTATTCTGTGAGGGAAAATGGTCATAGGAAAATTGGAGGAAAAACGAGAATCCCGTTAATTGAGGTTCGTGGACGCAATTAAAATCCTTTGATAAATTTTTCCATAAGCTCATGTCCTCTTTCTATGAAAAAGCCGGTTTTCTGGGCGGCAACTTCGTCAAAAGAGCGGTTCTCCTGGGGAATTTTGGGGGCATCTTCGGAAGTCAGAAGAACAAAGGGGACCGGCTCGGACGAGTGGGTTTTCAGGGCAATCGGCGTCGGATGATCGGGGAGGACCAGGACCCGAAAGTCGCCATAGTTTTGCAGCCCGCGTAGGATGGGGCCGACAATCTTGCCATCAAAATCTTCGATGGCCTGAATCTTTTCCTTGAGATTCCCGTTGTGGGAAGCCTCATCCGGTGCTTCTACATGAACGTATACAAAGTCTTTCTTGGCGATTTCCCGAAGAGCATATTCTGCTTTGCCCGTATAGTTCGTGTCCAGGTAACCCGTGGCTCCGGGAACATTAATAATCTCCAGCCCGGCGTAAAACCCAATCCCTTTCATCAAGTCCACAGCCGAGATGATCGAACCTACAAGTCCGAAGCGCTTGGTCAAAGGAAGGAGGGCAGGAGCTTTTCCCTGGCCCCAGAGCCAGATGGCATTGGCTGGCTTCTTCCCGGCCTGGCGACGAGCCTGGTTGACTGGATGATCTGGAAGAATTTCTCCAGCCGCCTTCATCAATCCCAGAATTTCTTCTTCCCCATCCCCAGCAGGGGTGTATCCGTTAATTTCTTGCCCGCTGATGTCGTGCGGCGGGGTGGTATTGAGTGCCAGGCTTTTCTCGCCATTTCTCCAGACCAAAAGATGGCGATAACCGACTCCTGGATAGAAATTGAATACCTGGTTACCCAGGTGTTTCCCAACGTCAGCTATAATTTCTCTGGCTTCTTCTGTTGAAATATGACCGGCGCTGAAGTCCTCCATGAAAGCCCGTTTTTCCTTCCAGGAAAGGGTGATCAGATTGCAGCGGAAAGCCACATCTCCTGGAGTGAGTTGCACTCCCATCGCTGCGGCTTCCAGAGGAGCACGGCCGGTGAAATGGATGGCTGGGTCATAGCCGAAGATGGACAAATTGGCCACATCGCTCCCTGGAGGAAAACCGGGGGGCACGGTGCGCACAAGTCCCAAAATTCCTTTCTGCGCCAGCCGGTCCAAATGCGGAGTCTTCGCAGCCTGTAGAGGAGTTTTCCCGTCAAGGTCTGTTAGGGGGTAATCCGCCATTCCGTCCCCTAAAAGGACCAGATATTTTCTTCCCAAATCTTTACATCCTCCACTTTCCCGGAACAACTATGCTTTTGTTGCGTGGGGGCCCTTGTTCGTTATCCCACATTAATTATTCCGCATTCCGCATTCCGCATTCCGCAATCTGCAATCCGCAATCTGCAATCTGCAATTATTTTCATCCCCCAAAATCAGAAGGATCTTCCATGCGCAGGAGGACGGTCTTATCTACAATGACTGGCAAACGGTCGATTACTTGTAAAGCTTTTTGCATGTTTTTCTCGCGTGCTTCATGAGTTACTACGTAGATGGGAACGGCCTTTTCAACCCTCCGACCTTTCTGAATGACCGACGCTATGCTGATATCCAGGTCTCCCAGGATGCCAGAGATGCGGGAGAGTACACCCGGTCGGTCCACCACCGTAAAACGCAGGTAGTAGGTGGAGGTGATGTCGTGGATGTTTTTAATTTCTCCTTCGCGCAAATGGGCCGGCTGGTAGGAAAGGAGAGGAACCCTGCGGCTGACCCCCAGACGGATGTTGCGGCAAAGGTCCACCAGGTCGCTGACCACAGCACTTGCCGTGGGCATCATCCCCGCTCCTGCACCGTAAAAAAGGGTTGACCCTACGGCATCCCCGTTGATAAAAATAGCGTTGAAAGGCCCACGCACAGTAGAAAGGAGGTGGTCGGCCGGCAAAAGGGTCGGGTGGACGCGGGCCTCAACGGGTCCGCCGTCTGATTTGGCAATGGCCAGGAGCTTGATGTGGTACCCTAACTCCTTAGCATGTTCTATATCCATGGGGGAGATGGCCGAGATCCCCTCGGTATAAATATCTTCCATCTTGACCTGGATTCCGTAAGCCAGGGAAAGAAGAATGGAAAGCTTGTGAGCGGTATCGATGCCCTCAATGTCCAGCGTGGGATCCGCTTCCGCGTAGCCGAGTTCCTGAGCCTTCTTCAGAACTTCCTGAAATTGCAGGCCCCGGTAGGTCATTTCGCTTAGGATGTAATTGGACGTTCCGTTGAGGATGCCGAAAATAACCCGGATTTTATTGGCCACCAGCCCTTCTTTCAGGGCACGAATGATGGGAATTCCTCCTCCCACGCTGCCCTCAAAACCGATGTCCACACCTCTTTCATCGGCAGCTTTGAATATCTCCGCGCCATGCACAGCCAGCAAAGCTTTATTGGCCGTAACAATGTGCTTGCCTTTCTCTAAGGCCTGGAGGATGAAAGTCCGAGCCGGCTCCAAACCGCCGATGAGTTCGACCACGATGGCGATTTCCGGATCTTCCATCACATCCGCAATTTTGGTCGTAAGAATGGCCGGGTTGACCTTGATGCCGCGATCCGTAGTCACATCCAGGTCAGCAATGCGTTTAAGAACAATGGAGAGACCCAGTCGTTCTTCCAGGAGTTTGGCTTTCTCTTGCAGAATTTTCACCAACCCTGTGCCGACAGTCCCAAACCCGATGAGTCCGATATAAATCCGATCCATTTCATCTCCTAATTTTAGCCACAGAGGTCACAGAGAACACAGAGAAATTTAGGTTAAAAAAACCGAAAATGGGCGCGGAAATCGATGAAAAATGCAATTGCCCTTATGGTGCTGTATTTTAATTTTTTCTCGGTGAACTCTGTACTACTAACGTTCAATTTCTGAAAATTTTATTAAGAATTTATTATGTTTATCTATGTTTATCTATGTTTATCTGTGATTATCTGTGTCCTAAATTGTCTTTTTTAAGGTCTTTCTTTATATCTCTGTGATCTCTGTGCCCTCTGTGGCTAAAGTTTTTTTAGTTGCGGCTTTGCCGCGCTGTGTGCTCTGTGGTGAAAATATTTAAAAAAGTTGTTTGATACCTTTTGCCGCTTGTTTGATCCGGTGGGTATTTTCCACCAGGGCAAATCGCACGTGATCATCTCCATACTCACCAAAACCAATCCCCGGAGAAACCGCCACTTTGGCCACTTGCAGGACCAATTTAGAGAATTCCAGGGAACCCATCTCTTGGAACTTATCGGGAATCTTTCCCCACACGAACATCGTCCCCTTGGGTTTCTCGATTTTCCAGCCCACCCGCTTGAGGCCATCTATTAGCGCATCGCGCCGTTCTTGGTATATCGCTCGAATCTCTTCCACGCAGCTCTGATCTTCGTTAAGGGCGATGATGGCCGCGATCTGAATCGGTTGGAATATCCCATAGTCCAGGTAACTTTTAATCCGTCCCAAGGCGGAAATCATCTTGCGGTTGCCTAAGGCAAAACCCACCCGCCATCCAGGCATGCTGTAACTTTTGGAAAGGGTGAAAAATTCGACGCCAACTTCTTTCGCCCCTGGGGCTTGAAGAAAGCTCGGGGCTTTGTATCCGTCGAAAACCAGATCGGCATAAGCCAGATCATGGACGACCATGAGATCATGAGCCCGGGCGAATTCCACGATCTTCTCGAAAAAATTAAGATCCACAACCTGAGTGGTCGGGTTATGGGGAAAAGAAATGATCAACATCTTGGGTGGGGGCCAGGTCTGGCGGGTGGCCGTCTGCAGATCTTCAAAAAAGTCCCGGCCTTTTACCAGCGGGATCGTGCGCAGGTCTCCGCCGGCAATGATTACGCAATACGGATGGATGGGGTAAGCCGGGGTAGGCACAAAAACAACATCCCCAGGGCCGATCGTGGCCAAGGCTAAGTGGGAGAGTCCTTCTTTGGCCCCGATGGTCACAATGGCTTCGCTTTCAGGATCGATCTCCACGCCAAAATTCCTTTGGTATAGGTTGGCAATGGCGCAACGAAGTTTGTAAATTCCCCGGGAGGCCGAGTACCGATGGTTGCGGGGATTCTTCACCGCTTCGATGAGTTTTTCTACAATGTGGGGAGGAGTCGGCAAATCCGGGTTCCCCATTCCCAAATCGATGATATCATCCCCTCGTCTTCTGGCTTTCATCTTTAGGTCGTCAACTATGGAAAAGACATAAGGAGGAAGGCGTTTGATGCGGTGAAA
>JAURYC010000031.1 GCA_030654105.1 Deltaproteobacteria bacterium | reverse complement strand
GGCGCTTCGGCGGTGCAGGTGGGGACGGCTTACCTGTTCACGCCGGAGGCCAAGGTCATCCAGCAAAAACGAATTCAATCCTACCTTCCAAATGAGAGGAATCCCTTGTTGAAAAATGAAGAAGGCAATCAGGGCCAGGATGGAGATGGAAGAAAGGGCGATGAGGAGGAAGCTCTTTTCCAGGATCTTTTCTTTGGACATTTTTCTACCGCCTGGCCTCTTTCTTCGGCTTGGGAATCGGATTCATGCTGATCAACCCCTCCTGGACAAGCAATTTCTGTCCCGCCGGGCTCAGGATATAATCGAGGAAATCCTTGGCCAAACCCTGCGGGTTGGACTTAAAGACAAACAGGAAAGGACGGACAATTTTATAACGGTGATGCTGGATATTTTCGATGTTGGGTTCGATTCCATCAATCTTGAGGGCCCTTACCCGGTCATTCACCAGTCCCAAAGAAATATAGCCGATGGCATTCCGGTCATCGGCCACGACCTGCCGGATGGCTCCGTTGGAATCCTGGACGAGGGCACCCAGGCTGATTTCTTTTTTCCCCATGATCAATTTTTGAAATGCCTCCCGGGTGCCGGATCCCTCTTCCCGGGTCACCAGGGTGAGGGGATGGTTTTTCCCTCCTAATTCACTCCAGCGGGTTATTTCCGCCGAAAATATTTTTCGGATCTGATTAAGGGTTAAATCGTTCAAAGGATTATCGCGATGAACGATCACCGCAATGGCATCATAGATGATCGGTACGGCGATCAGATCTTTTTCACTATCCATTAAATTCCGGGAGGACATTCCGACCTCTGCGGCTCCAGTCCTGACAGCCTGGATGCCCGCGCTGGAACCCCCGCCTTGGACGAAGATTTTTTCGCGGGAATGCTGATTCATGTACTCCTCGGCCAATGCTCCGGCAAAAGGCTCTACGGAAGTAGATCCCACGACGGATAACCCCCCATGTTGCCTCTGGCAACCGGGAAGGAGTACCGCAAGGAGCAAAATGCCAACCCCATAAATCCACCGTGAGCGTTTTCCCCTTTTCATATCCTCATCCGTACCTTCCGGTGATATAGCTTTCCGTTCGCTGGTCTGTGGGATTGGTGAAAACATCCTTGGTAGCCCCGTATTCCAGGAGTTCTCCGAGAAGGAAAAAGCCCACCCAGTCGGATGCCCGAGCCGCCTGTTGCATATTATGGGTGACGATGACAATGGTATAATTCTTTTTCAGTTCCTGCATCAATTCTTCAATCCGCAGAGTCGCCTGGGGGTCCAGGGCGGAGCAAGGCTCGTCCATAAGGATCACTTCCGGTTGCATGGCCAGTACCCGGGCAATACACAGGCGCTGTTGTTGGCCGAGGGAAAGGCCTGTCGCATCATCCTGAAGGCGATCGGCCACTTCCTCCCAGAGAGCGGCTCCCTTGAGGCTCTTCTCTACAGTCTCTCCGAGATGGGATTGGCGATGAGTCCCCAAAACCTTGGGGCCGAAGGCCACGTTTTCGAAGATGGACCTGGGAAAAGGATTCGGCCGCTGAAACACCATTCCTACCCTCTGCCTCAGGTTCACGGGGTTGACTTCGGGAGCATAGATGTCCATCCCATCCAATAAGACGGTCCCGGATACCCGGGTGCGAGGAAGGAGTTCATTCATGCGGTTGAGGGTCCGGAGGAAGGTGGATTTCCCGCAACCTGAAGGTCCGATAAGAGCCGTGATCTGCCGTTCTTTTATTTCGAGATTAATGTATTTTAAAGCCTGGATTGAACCATAATAAAAATCCAGACTCTGGGTTTTTATTTTAATGCGGTGAAAATGATTTTCCATTGAGAATCATCATTACCCCAAAAAAATTGATTGATCAAGGGTATATTTTCCATTATGTGAGGAGAGTTCGCCGCCAAATGGAGAGCACCGAATAAAATCTTTGATTTTTCAATGGAGTATGTCCCGCGAAGCGTGGGATTAAAAAAAATTAACGAAAGCCCATACTCCTTGGCTTCTTATGGAGATCCCCAGACTGGGTTCTTACGGAAGGCTTTAATGAAATATATGACCAGCGCCAACCTATAAACTTGCCCGCTTTAATTTTATTTTTTCCTCTCCCTCTTCTCTTTCATTTCTAATTCCTTCTTTAGGGTCTGCACCTTTTCCCGAAATTCTTGGGTTACCTGGTTCGATTCCTGCAGGTCAGTAATCACGTGAGGGGTCATCAACAATATCGTCTCTTTCGTACCGACCGTTTTGGTTTTGTACCCGAATAGCGCCCCCAGGATGGGAATTTTACTCAGAAACGGAACCCCCGATGAGCTCGCACCCTTGGTTTCATCGATCAATCCCCCGATGACGATCGTTTGACCCCCCATGATCGAAAGGGTGGTCTTAGCTGTCTTCTTAGGGAAAAAAGGGACATTTTTAAGATTCCCCAGATCTTTTTGGGATACCGTGCTTTGCTCGATCGATATATCCAGAGTAACCAGTTTCCCGTCACTGATCCGCGGGGTGACACTAAGGATCACACCGATATCTTTGTATTCGATCGTGCCCTCGACAATTCCGGTTGAAACCAGGGAGGTGGTGGCCGCGGTCATTGCTCCCGGGGTTGTGTAGGTACTGGTCAGGATAGGTTCGGAAGACCCGATCTGAATCTTGGCTTCTTTGTTGTTGGAAGCCAGAATATGAGGAGAAGTGATGACTTTCAGGCGATTATCCGTGGCCGAAGCATGAATGGCGGCGGCGAGTCTATCGGCTGAGATGATTGAATAGCGGATGCCGGAAGAGAATGCTTCTGCAGAGGGGATCGCTCCTAAATAAGCGGTTCCTCCCATCCCAACTGAATAATCCCCTGCTTTAAACATGGAAAACTCCAGGCCGTATTTGGTCGCCTCGTCGAGAGTCACCTCCGCCAATAAAACTTCAATCAACACCTGTTTGGGATAAAGATCGAGTTTCTTGATGGTCTCCAGAACGGCCTTATAATCCCGGTGTAAAGCCCGGATGATCAAGGCGTTGGTGGTTTCGTCCACCACGATGTTAATCTCTCCTTCGGGCGCGGCTCCCTCCGGTAAAGGCGCAGCCTCTTCCTTGATGGGTGGGGACGGGGCAGCGGTGGATGAAGGGGGAGTAGGCCGGACCCCTCGGGGTCCGGGAGGGGATGGTGGAGTCACAACTTTTTCTTTCACATCTTTTTTCAGGTCTTTGGGGGGAAGGTAAACCTGTTTCAGAACATCAGCCATATCTTTGGCCTTCCCGTTCTGGACGTAATAAACGAAAACACTTACCTTCGTCCCTTCCCCTGGAATTTTATCCAGTTCCTTGAGCCATTTTTCTACGTTTATAAAAATCCCGGGGATGGAGCTTACCACCAGGAGAGAATTAATTCGCTGGATGGGAGTAAAAGTAATGCCCACTCCTCGGCCCGACTTCAAATTTACCTCGAATGAAGAAAAGATTCGCTCCATTTCTTTGGCGATCTCGTTCACATCGGCATTGAGGATGGGATAAATTCTTACCCGCTTATCCGCAAAAATGTCCAGATCAAAGAGTTCGATGATGTCCAAGGATTTTTTTACGTTGGAAGCGACATCGCCGATGATCAAGATATTGTGGAGAGGATGTTCTATGATATCCGCTCCGTCGGAGAGGAAAGGCTTGATCATTTTGGAAACTTCGTTCACCGGGATATATTTCAGGGTAATGATTTGGATGGTATATTTTTCTTCCGGCTGAATTTTCCCCGACTCCCTAAAAGTTGTTGGTGGGGTATATAACTTTTTGGCTTCCCCGAAGGGGACGATTTCGTAAATGATCCCTTTCTTGATCGCCGCAGCTCCATTTAATTTTAGAATGGACTGGAAAAGGGGGAAAATTTCTTCGGTGTTGATTTGCCCCGAAGTATGGATATTGACAATTCCCCTCACTTTCGGGTCTATGATGTAATTTATTTTCATCATATCCGCCATAACGCGGATAACTTCATACAGGTCGGCATTATCAAAATTTAAAACGAACTTTGAACCTGAAACCGGCTCTGGCGGTCTTTTTATGGCGGGGGCAGATAGTGGAGGTAGGGGGGGAGGAGCCGGAAGAGGCCTCTCGGGCCGAGAAGCCTGGATTCGGGGTTCCGGCGGTTCCCCTGTTTTAGAAATCACCTCTTTTTCACTGGCAAGGACTTTTTCTTTGGCAGGGGATAGGGTGGGGATCGGAGGGGCAACTTCACCTGCTGGTTTTGATAAACTTTCCTTATCCGGCTCGCTCTTCAATTGCCCCTTGGCTGTCGAACAGCTAAGGGTTCCTACCGCGAAGGACAGAATGAAAAAACTCGCCCCTAAATATTTTAACAGTTTCATTCTCAGGAAACTCCTTTCTCAACCATGTTAATTGCTCCCATCTCCCGGGGGTAGGCCGGGCCTTATGGATCTTCTTCCCCGTAAGATGCTCGGATCGGGGAGCGGTGTCGGACTCACCGGGCTGGGCGTCGTTGATTCCAGCTTCGGTTCTGAAGGGGTCACCATGGGTCTTGGTAAACTAGGGATAGGAATTGGCCGCGGCGCAACCGCTGAAGGTGTTGGTAGAGGTGCTGGCGTTGGAACGGGAAGAGGGCTCATTATTCCG
>JAURYC010000030.1 GCA_030654105.1 Deltaproteobacteria bacterium | reverse complement strand
CCGGTTTGATTGTGCCTATTTTTATCGAGGAATCCATGACTGATCCGTAAAAACCATTTGCCAAATTTTCAAACTCGATAATTCCCCCCTCCCCTACAAATCCGAATTTTTTCACAGCTTCGGGGAGGGTGGGGGTAGGGGTGACAATGGTTCAGAATTTCAAAGCCTTTCATTCTGCTCTCCCTCACCCCGTCCCTCTCCCGCCAGGGGAGAGGGGGCCTGGTAATGAAGAAAAGTATTTTTAAAAACCCATGGCTTCCCTATCTTCTGGTTGCTCCCCAGATGATCGTTGTTTTGGTTTTCTTCTTCTGGCCGGCCTTCGACTCGCTCCGCCTATCGGTCTTTAAGACCTCTCCATTTGGCGACATCCAGATATTCGTAGGGCTGGAGAACTTTACCCAACTTCTCCTGTCCCCTGAATACTATCGGAGTGTATACCATTCCTTCATTTTCTCCCTGGGAGTTACCTTTTCCTGCCTAGCTGTATCTCTATTCCTTGCAGTTTTGGCCAATCAGAAGATTCGCGGCCTCACCTTCTACCGCTCGGCAATTCTCTGGACCTTTGGGGTTGCACCTCCGGTCGCCGGCATCATCTGGCTCTTCATCTTTCATCCTTCCTACGGGATTCTAAGTTACCTCCTGGCCAAGATCACAACCTACGAATTCAACTGGCTGCTGAAAGGCTGGGTTGCCATTTTGCTGATAATCTTTGCTGCCACCTGGGCTCATTTGGGCTATAATGTGGCCTTTTTCCTGGCAGGTCTCCAGACCATTCCCCAAGCTGTTATGGAAGCAGCCAGAGTGGACGGCGCCAGCGGCCTCAGACTCTTCCGTTGGATTACTTTTCCCCTCTTATCGCCGGTGACCTTCTTCTTGTTTATCATGAATATGGTTTTTTCTTTCTTTGAGACTTTCGGCCTGATCCACGCAGTTACTAGGGGCGGGCCAGGAGATACGACAACCATTATGGTTTACAAGGCCTACGTGGATGGTTTCGTTCATTTGCGGATGGGGCTATCGGCAGCCCAGTCCGTTATCCTGATGGCCCTGGTCATCACCCTTACGGTCCTCCAATTCCGCTTTACGGAAAGAAAGGTATTCTATTGATCAAACCTCGTTTATCCAAAAATGGGCATAAGGGCAAACGGGAATGGTCAAAAGTCGTCGTCCATCTCCTCCTGATTTCGTCCATCCTGATGATCGGGTTTCCCCTTTATTACGCTTTTGTGATCAGCACCCAGAGCATGGAGGAAGCCACTCAAATGCCTCAAAAACTCCTCCCATCAACCCATCTCTGGGATAACTACGTAACGATCTGGAACCGTCTCGACCTGGGGCGGCTTCTCCTGAACAGTGCCATTGTAGCTCTCGCCGTCAGCATCGGGAAAATTGTCATATCCATTTTTTCCGCCTTTGCCATTGTTTTTTTCAATTTCCGGGGGAAACAAATTTTCTTCTGGATGATCTTCGTCACCTTAATGCTTCCGGTCCCGGTCCGCATCATCTCCACCTATCAGGTCATCAGTCAGTTAGGATGGGTTGACACCTATTGGGGGCTGACCATTCCCCTCATCGCCTCGGCGACGGCTACATTTCTTTTCCGGCAGTTCTATCTGACCATCCCGGATGAGCTGGTGGATGCAGCGAAAATTGACGGCTCCGGTCCTTTGCGTTTTCTCTGGTCAATCCTTCTTCCCAATTCCGGGGCCAACATAGCCGCCCTCTTCGTAGTCATGTTTATCTACGGTTGGAATCAATACCTCTGGCCTCTCATGGTGACCGGTTCGGAAAAAATGAGAGTCGTGGTGGTAGGGATCGCCTCCACCATCCCTGCGGGAACCCAGCCTCCCGAGTGGAACTTAGTCATGGCCGTGGCCATGATCGCCCTTCTCCCCCCTGTTCTGGTGGTGCTTCTGATGCAACGCTATTTCATGCATGGATTGCTCGAAACGGAAAAATAAATTCTTTGGTTCCCGATGGGAGGAATGGATGAATCATTTCGCCATTGATAAAAAATGGGTGGGAATTTTATATATTCTTTTGAGTATAGGGATGGGAGGACAGATGGGTTGTGCAGCAAAAAAAATTGAGGATTCGATGAAACCAACCTGGAAAACAAGGTTTCCAGTGATGGTTATTGCCCACCGGGGATTTTCTGGTGAGGCACCCGAAAACACTTTGGCTGCTTTCCGCAAAGCCATCGAGGTTGGGAGCGACATGCTGGAATTGGATGTTCAATTCTCTAAGGATAAAGAAGTAGTGGTAATCCACGATGAAATTTTAGAGCGAACTACGAACGGCCAAGGCCAAGTTGCCGACTTTACCTTAAAAGAACTGAAAAAGCTGGACGCGGGTTCCCGGTTTGGTCCTCAATTTTCTGGAGAACGGATTCCCACCCTAAAAGAGGTTCTGAAAATTACCAGCGACCGGATATTGGTCAATATCGAAATAAAAAATCCAACCTATAGTCAGTATGCAATTACGGAATTAGCCGACCGGGCTTTGCGGGAAGTAAAAAAAACCGAGATGTTGAATCAGGTGATCTTCTCTTCTTTTAACCCCATTGCCCTGGAACGAATCAAAACAAGAGAGCCTCGGGCCTGGGTGGCCTTGCTCTATCATAAAGACTGGAATTCCCTGCGGGAAATAACGGCTGGGGAATCTTTCTTTATCCTGAACTTGCGGAGGAACTTTCTTACCAAGGAGAAAATTACCAAGATCCACCAGGAAGGGATGAAGGTGAACGTCTATACGGTTGATTCCGCAGAAGAGATGGAGCAATTCATCCGCTGGGGAATCGACGGGATCATCACCAACCAGCCTGGGCAATTAATCAAAATCCTGCAAAAGAAATTTGGTTAAGTTATTAAAAAAAATTGGCGGGCCCGGCTTTTTCTCTGGGATTTTACTTCCAGCAAAAAAATTACTGCAAATAGACTTGGATTAATTTCCACAATTCGTCTTTCCCCTCGCCGGTTACCGCTGAAAAAAATAAGAAGGTTTTCCCTGAGAGCAACGGGATGGCAGTCAAGGCTTTCTTCTGTCTGGCCCTTTCGATTGGCGAGAGTTTATCAGCCTTAGTGAGGGCAATGGTACAGGGAATCCCGTGATAATCTAACCAATCGAGCAAAGCCAGATCACCCGGTGAAGCCCCCCGGCGAGCGTCCAGGATCAGGACGACCAGGCGAATCTCCTGCCGGGTTTGCAGGTAGCTTTCCACCATGGGTTTCCAGGTTTTTCTTACTTCGAGAGGGACTTTGGAGTAACCATATCCCGGAAGGTCCACCAAGGATATCTTACCATTCACCCGGAAAAAATTGATCATCTGCGTCCGGCCCGGGCTGGAGCTGGTCCTGGCCAGGTTCTTCCGATTCACCAGAACATTAATCAACGAAGACTTCCCTACATTGGATTTTCCAGCCACCGCCACTTCCGGGAAATTTCCCGTTGGATACTCGGAAGGTTTGGTTGCGCTTTTGATAAATTCGGCCGAGACGATTTTCATGACCCCTTTTTTCCTCTCTCCTTCGGTTTCCAGTCATCCCTCAAATACCGGGCCAGCCTTCCCACGGCTTCCTCGATTTTCTCCATGGAGTTGGCATAGGAAAAGCGTAAGTAACCTTCGGCGTTGGTCCCAAAGTCAATCCCCGGAGTGCATCCCACTTTCGCCTTTTTGAGAATGTCAAAGGCCAAGTCGAAAGAATTGGCCGTGTAACACCGGGCATTGGCCAGAATATAAAAGGCTCCCGTGGGCTCCACGGTTATTCCCATCCCCATCTCTCGCAGCTTTTGGATGAGAAATTTTCGCCGGGTGTTGTAAATGCTCCTCATGCGGGCTACATCCGCATCCGCCTCCTTCAGGGCGGCGATCCCGGCCCATTGCACGAAAGCGTTGGCCGAGATGAAAAAATTTTGGTGCATCTTCTGCAGGGGCCGGATAAATTCCGACGGCACGATCAGGTACCCCAAACGCCAGCCCGTCATGGCATAAAGCTTGGAGAATCCGTTGATCACCAAGGCGTTCCGGGTGAACTCCAGGATGGAATGCTCCTTCCCTTCATAAACCAAACCATGGTAAATTTCATCGGATACGACTGTTTTTCCGAAACCGACAATGGCCTTCAGTCGCTCCGGTGGCATAAAATTCCCAGTGGGATTCGCCGTAGAATTGACCATGACCGCTTTGGTCCGCGGCCCGAGAAGGGGCTTGATTTCTTCCGGCCGGTATTGAAATCCTTCTTCTTCGAATACGTTTACGAATACGGGTTTCCCTTCCACTATGCGTACGAAATTCGGGTAACAGGCGTAGTAAGGATTGGGA
>JAURYC010000029.1 GCA_030654105.1 Deltaproteobacteria bacterium | reverse complement strand
CCGAAGATCCCGAGAAGAAAAAGAAGAGCGATTAAATTGCCAACCGTTGTATCGTAAGTAAGATTATCCGGTTTTTTAACATAGCGGCGGTAGAAGGCCAGGATTAAGCCGACAATCCCCAAAGCTCCTACTAAATCAAAGAACAAAGATAGGGGTAAAGCCAGGGAGTCGGGTAAAGTGAAATTCGCCTGAGTGATTACGATGATGACGAAAGGGATTAGGAAACCATAGAAGATAAAGAGGTGCATCCAGCCCGGATAGGCATCCTTGAGCATGCGTTTATGACCGACGACATAGGCCCAGATAGATAGCAGGCGTTCCTGGGGGCGGTCGGTGCGATTCTCCTTTTTGCCTATGAGCCAAAGCCGGGAGCGACGGTAGAAACCATACAGGAATACGACTGCCACTACAAAAAGCAGGAAAAGATCAAATGAACTAAACATCTCAGTCCTCGATTTGGAAGAAGCCGGGGGAAAAATTCTCAGCTTCTCATGTGCGGGGGTGTATCCTCCCCCTTCTTATGCCCGCGGGGGATTCCCCCAGGCGAGACCGGAGGAAAAGGTCACACCGCAGATAGAAGATTGTCCACCCCTTAAGAAAGGCTGGGCGCTCCGGCGAATTAGAAGCGCCCGATCCAGTATCAGCTTTCTGCCAGGAGCTTTTTGAATTCTTCTCTCAAGACCGGTATGACTTTGAAAAGGTCTTCCACAATTCCATAATCCGCTTTCTGGAAAATAGGGGCGTCCGGGTCTTTGTTGATGGCCACAATGATTTTGGAAGATCCCATCCCGGCGAGATGTTGGATGGCCCCGGAAATCCCGCAGGCGATATAGAGGTTGGGAGTAACGACTTTCCCGGTCTGGCCTACTTGATCGCCATGGTCGCGCCACCCGGAATCGACTGCCGCGCGGGAAGCTCCCACTGTGGCGTGGATGGCGTCGGCCAGCTCTTCTAAGACCTTGAAGTTCTCTGCCCCCTTCATTCCCCGACCCCCGGAAACGATAATTTCCGCTTCGGTCAGGTCTACTTTAGCTCCGGCGGCTTTGACCACTTCGATCACCGCGGTCCGCAGGCTGGCAGGGTCAACTTTGGCCTCGACCTTGATCGTATCCCCTTTTTTGGCTCCATCAGGCTGAATCATTTCCAGGACATTGGGGCGGACGGAGGCCATCTGAGGGCGCGAGACCGGGCAGGTAACCTCGATATAGGCCTTGCCCGCATATACCGGCCGTTTGGCGATCAACAGGCCGTTGTCCCCGATAGTTAATCCGGTGCAGTCCGTGGCGAGACCGGTTTGTAGGCGGGTGGCAATCCGCGGAGAAAGGTCTTTACCGATTATCGTGGCCCCACAAAGGAAGATGGAAGGTTGATGTTCTTTTAAAAGATTTGTCAGAATCGTAGCATAGGGATCGGTGGTATATCGAGCCAAAGCCGCGTCATCCACCCAGTATACTTTATCAGCATACTCGGCCAACCGGCCGGTCAATCCCTCCACCCCCGAACCCAGAAGGACAGCTACTAATTCTTCTCCGAGTTTTTCGGCCATCTTCTTCCCCTGGCTGAGAAGCTCAAATGTGATCTTGCGAATGTTCCCGTCCTTGACTTCCGCAAATACCCAGATTCCTTTTGCCATAGATCATCTCCTTATTTCTGTTTAAATATTCAATTATTTGGACACAGATTTTCGCAGATGCCAATAATTTAAAACGCTATGCGCATAGCGCTAAGCGCTTAGCGAATTTCTGCGTCCTAAAAAAATTTAAATAATTTTTGCCTCCTCCCGCAAAAGCTTGACTAAATTTTTAGCGGCGTCGATCACTTCCCCGGAAATGATCTTTCCCGGGGGCCGAGAGGGCGGGGGAATATACTTCATGATTTTGGTCTTGGAACCGGCCGCTCCCACCTGGTCTGCCGGCAGTCCCAGCGTGGCCTGGTTGATGGGCTTTACTTCTTTCTTTTTCGCCTTCATGATCCCAGGAAGCGAAGCATACCGGGGTTCATTAAGCCCCTTCTGGCAGGTGAATACGGCCGGTAAGCTTACTTCAATTACTTCCTTGCCTCCTTCAACTTCGCGTTCTACCTTGGCCTTCTTCTTATCGGGGCTGATTTCCAACTTCGTAATCAGGGTGACATGGGGCAGATTTAAGAATTCAGCCAGAGAAGGGCCTACCTGAGCCATATCGTCATCGACTGCCTGTTTCCCGCAGAGGATGAGGTCGAAGGCTTCCTTCTGAATTGCCTCAGCGAGTGCCTTGGCCGTCGCAAAACCGTCTGCTCCTTCGAAAGCCGGATCATTCAAGTGGATCGAACGATCTGCTCCCATGGCCAAACCCGTGCGCAGTGTTTCCACTGCTCTTTGCTGCCCCATGGTTACCAAGATGACCTGCCCTCCGAACTTTTCCTTGATCCTCAAAGCCTCTTCGACACCAAACTCACAATACGGGTTCATGACATACTTGATGTCATCGGTTACGATCCCCGATCCATCGGACTTAATTTTGATCAGAGTCTCGGTGTCAGGTACCTGCTTCATGCAAACAATGACGTTCACCTTTAACCTCCTTTATGTTTATAAATTAAATTATTGGGACGCAGATTTTCGCAGATAACTTCGGATTTAGATTTTGTATAGGCAAGGACTTGAGAATCCGAATTTTATCCGCGTCCAAAAATAAAATGGAACTTGAATCAACAGATCAAGATGGCCAGGGATAATTCTTCTGGGCCTCTTCGCTCATCATCCCTCTGATAAAAACGTCGCTGATCTGCAGGGCTGCTTCGTTAATGCTGTGCTTCTTTTTCGCCGACAGCACCCAGTAACGGGCCATCTCATCCAGCGCCCCAAAGAGGGCCCTTTTCATGATCCCCGGAGTGAGGTCCTTGCGGATTAACCCCCTCTCCTGCCCTTCGATCACGATCGAACGAATCAGGT
Organism: Deltaproteobacteria bacterium; assembly: GCA_030654105.1. Lineage (NCBI taxonomy): Bacteria > Pseudomonadati > Myxococcota > Myxococcia > Deltaproteobacteria bacterium. The sequence continues at coordinate 7,485 of JAURYC010000029.1, read as the reverse complement.
TGAGGTATTCGATAAAAGGTTTGTTGATGTATTCTTTCATGAATTTACTGCTCTGGCGTACCTCCACTCCCAGAACTTCGCCAAGTTGTTGCTGCTTAAATACAATGGAAAGATGCATTATGGCAAAGCGCCTGATCTTCTGGAGGGGATCCTTTTCTTTTTCCAGCTCTTTCCTCGTGTTCTCGACGATCTGGCCGAATTCCTCCTCAAACAAGGAAATGAGGATATCATCTTTATTCTTAAAATAGAGATAGATCGTGCCGTCAGCGACATCGGCTTCCTTAGCGATCTCCGCAACCCGGGAGTTGTAAAATCCCTTCTCGGCAAAAACTTTTATGGCCGCCTTTAATATTTTTTGGTGCTTGTTCTCGTTTTTCATGCTTTGAAAAATGATGAAATTTTAGAGATGAAGGAATCGAGTTTTATAAATGAATTGTAAATTGGAATGAATGATTATTCATTCAACAGTTTTTAACATAGCCCTAAAATGCTGTCAAGTTTTTTTTGATTTTTTTTAAAAATATTTTATCCCCTTCTTCTTTACTGATTTCTTTATTCCATTTCCGGCGACCCCTTTCCTCCTTCTTAAGATCATGCGAGGAATCTCCCCCATACCCAGGCTCAGGCGGGAGGTCGCCAGAGCCACCATAAAGATGGAGAATAAAAGTGATCGCCAGTCAGGAAACAATCGCCTTGATTTTCAAGGCTGTTTTAAATATGATTTACCCTACGCCTAGGTCTGGGCTGGGAATTTAAATATTTAACTACCGGACTGAGGATTTATTTGGCAAATAAATTCGAACCATCTAACGGGGGTATATTAATGAGAGCCAGAGATGTACAGGAAGAATATCTTTTCTCCGGTCATGGGGCTTGTCCGGGTTGCGCAATGCCTCTTGTTGCGCGCCATGCTTTCCTCGCTTTAGGCCAAAATACCATTGTTATCATTACTGCCAGCTGTTTCGGGACTATCATCTCTACTTTCTATCCCATTGCCCCCATTAAACTGGCCGCTTATTCGACCCCTTTTGCCTCTGCCGGAGCAGCTGCCTCTGGGGTGCGGGCCGCCCTGGACATGAAAGGCGATAATGCCACCACCGTTCTCGCCATTGCCGGGGATGGGGGAACTTTTGACATCGGCCTTCAGGCCCTATCCGCCGCTGCCGAAAGGAACGACGATTTCATCTACCTCTGTTACGACAACGAGGCGTATATGAACACGGGAATCCAGCGCTCATCAGCTACCCCGTGGGGATCCTGGACCACGACAACCCCTCCGACAAACCTGAAAGATCAGCCGAAGAAAGACATCGTCCAGATTATGGTCGCCCATAATATACCGTACGTGGCTACGGTTTCGATTGCCTATCCGGAGGATTTCAACCGCAAGATGAAGAAAGCCAGAGAGACCCGCGGGTTTAAATTCCTCTATGCCCTTTCTCCGTGTCCCGTCGGGTGGAGGTTTTCTTCCGAACTCACGGTACGCCTCGCCCGGCTGGCCGTGCAAACGAAGGTTTTCCCGCTCTTGGAAGTGGAAAATGGCGAACGGTACATCCTCAATGAAGTGCCTGAAGGGATCCCGGTCAGCGAGTACTTGAAACCCCAGGGGCGTTACTCTTTCCTGCGGGAAGGAGACACGGAACGGATTCAGGAAAATGTAGACCGGGAATGGGAGCGGCTAATGAGGCAGATTTAATTGACAATCTATATGGTGAAGCGATCCTGGAGCATCTATTCGCGCTTGCCTTGGCATACTATCCTTTTATTAAAACCCGCTCTCTTTGTGAGAAGGGGTCAAGTCTGCTCTTGACTCTTAGCGGTGGTTTCTGATAGGAATTCTGGTATGTCTAGGCCCTTGAGAATAGAGTATCAAGATGCATGGTACCACGTCATGAATCGGGGGAGGAGGGGTGAGGAGATCTTTATTGGTGACTTTTTTCCCCCCATTTTTATTCCTCCTATGGTTTTCCGCTTTTTACCTTGAAACCTACCTCACCCTGCCTATCAGGTAGCACAAGAGCCGATTCATTGCCCAAAGGGTTTTTGTTTGACAGCCCACGCCTTGCTTTCTTATAATCCTTTCACCCTTGATGGCTTTTTACGAGATCATCACCCTTAGCCGATTAAATAAATCCGGAGGGCTCATGAATCTTCTGAATGATAAAAATTTGACCATTGCCAAGATAGCCCCCCTTCTTCGCCAGCGGGAAATTTCCCCTGTAGAGTTGACCGAATATTTCTTGGGGAGGATTGACCGTCTTCAACCCAGACTGAATGCCTTTATTACCCTAACCAAAAACCTAGCTCGAAATCAGGCCCGGCAGATGGAAAAGGAAATTTTAAAGGGCCATTACCGGGGCGCTCTCCACGGAATTCCCATCACCCTCAAAGACCTCTTCTATACCGCTGGGGTCCGGACTACGGGAGGTTCCAAAATCCTCCGCAACTTCATTCCTAAAGAAAACGCCATCGTAGTCGACCGGCTCTTCGCCGCGGGATCCATTCTTTTAGGAAAGACCAACCTGCACGAGTTCGCCTACGGGGTAACCAACGCCAACCCCCATTACGGGCCGGCTCACAACCCGTGGAACCTGAGTCGAGTTACCGGAGGGTCCAGCGGCGGGAGTGCTGCGGCAGTAAGCGCTGGTTTATGTCTTGGTTCCCTGGGAACGGACACGGGAGGATCCATTCGGATTCCCTCCGCAGCCTGCGGGGTGGTGGGGCTGAAGCCCACTCGAGGCTTGGTTCCTCTCCACGGCGTCATTCCGCTGGCCTTCAGCCTCGACCACGTCGGCCCCATCTGCCGGTGCGCGGAAGACGCGGCCCTGATGCTGGGGGTGATTGCCGGCCCTGATGCCCCCCACCCAAACAGCCTGGCAAAAAGCAGAATGTCCTATACCCATTCTTTGCGCCAAGGGGTCCGCGGCGTTCGGGTCGGAATCCCGAAACAATATTTCTTTGACCGCCTCCAGAAAGAGGTTCGGGAACTCGCCCTCACAGCCTGTGCGACCTTAGAACGACTGGGAGCCAAGCTTCGGGAAGTTGAATTGAAAGGAATGGAGGAAATGAATCAACTCGTAGCCGCGATCACTTTGGGCGAAGCCCTGGCCTACCATTGGAAATGGCTGCGCACGAGGGCTAAAGATTACGGGTTGGATTGGCGCCCCCGGCTGGCGCTGGGAAAACGGCAGAAAACTATCGAATACCTTCATGCCCAGGAAAGACGGCGGCTGTTGACCCAGTCTTTCACCCGGGTTTTTGAATCGGTGGATGTGTTGGCCACCCCAACCCTCCCCATTGTAGCCCCGGCCATCGGTGAGGAGGAAATTAAAGTGGGAAGAAGGTCGCAGAGCGTCCGCGCCGCCCTTTTGCGTTTTACTCGCGCCGGGAATCTCACCGGATTGCCCGTCATTTCGCTCCCCTGCGGGTTTTCTTCGGAAAACCTGCCCGTCGGACTGCAGCTATTCGGTCGCCGCCTGGATGAAGCTACCCTGTTACGCGTTACCTATGCTTATGAACAGGCCACCCCCTGGCATAAAATATTCCCGCCGGAGCCTTCGCCGACTTCCCGCTAAGAAACTCCTTTTCAACCCCTATCTTCCCTTCAAAGGGGAAAAAAGAAACAAGAGGCAGGGAGAATTTGCGGTACATGGCTTTGGCTCGCAGTAACCGGCTGGTCAAATATGAAGTTCTTTAGGAGGGGGGAAAGAAGGTTATGTCTAAAGTCATCATAAGAAAGGCTGCTTACGATAATCTGACTCAAATCATCCATGAGATATTTGAGGCGGTCTCGATCGACCTTCAGAACAAGAAGGTCTTTATCAAGCCGAACCTTGTGAGGCCCGCACCTCCTGAAAAAGCGGCTACAACCCATCCGGCCCTGCTCAAGGCGATCGCCGAAGAAGTGATAAAAAGGGGAGGAACACCCTGGATGGGAGACAATGGGATCGATGTCCAGAACCTTTACCGGGTGACTGAGGTGGAGCAGACTTGTGCCCCCTATATGGTCAACATCAGCAAGGGCGCCAGCCTTTTCGAGATCGGGGGCTTTAGGGTCCCCATCTCCAGGTCTTTTGTAGAGGCAGATATTTTCATCAACGTTCCCAAACTTAAGACCCATGTGATCGCCGGGATGACTTGCTGCCTGAAGAACCCCTTCGGGTTGATTCCAGGGAACTTCAAGGCCAGAATGCACGCCCGCACAGGCCATGCCAAACGATTAACGGAATTCTTCCTGGATCTCTATCGCTGGAGAATTCCGGACCTGAATATCGTGGATGGAATTCTGGCCATGGAAGGAGACGGTCCTTCCTTCGGAAACCCCAGAGAGGTTGGCAAAATCATCGCTGGGAAAGATGGGATCGCGGTCGATGCTGTCTGCGCCCGCCTGATTAGTTTCCAGAATCCGCGGGGCATCAAGCTAATCGATTTGGCTGAAAAGAAAGGCCTTGTAAACTTCGATCTAAATCATCCCCAAGTAGATGGCCCTTTCGAAGTGATTGGGGATTTTGTGCACCCCTCCACCTATACGGTAAACATCCCCGGGAAAAAATCTCCATTTGCCATGAATTCTGAAAACTATCTCCAGGTGTGGACTGAGCTTGGAGAGGTGAACCCCGCTTGTAACGAGGCGCTGTGCACCCGCTGCGGCGATTGTCCCTCGGCCTGTCCCTCAGGGGCCATCCTCATGCAGCCCTACCCCAGGGTAGACCCCGAAAAATGTGTGAGCTGCTTCTGTTGTGTAGAGGTGTGCCCAGAGAAGGCTCTTATGATCCCCATGACCGATGAACTTCTGGAAAAGAGGAGCAGGATGGGTATGTAAAGACTGGGCCATCAACGCTGAATCAGGGAACAGGTATTCGCCGATCTATCCTGGCCAAGCCCAGCCTGTCGTATCTTTTTTATTCTGGAACTACTGGAATAAATTGAGATCTGCCTTTGATATTGCAACTTAACGATCCTGTGTCTGAAAATTGGCATAAAGGGAAGACAAAAATTTTCTTGATTATTAAGCAGCTTTATATTAGACTCCCTTCATTTTATTGTAGGAGCTAAATAAAATGAAGGCTGAAAATATGACCAACGAGCAGCTCATCCTTGAATTGGCAGCCATGCGCCAAAGGGTTGCTGAATTAGAAAGAATAGAAAATGATCAAAAGCGGGCCGAGTCGGAACTCAAGAACGCCGTGTCCCTGCTCAATGCCACGCTGGAGTCAACCGCCGACGGTATTCTCGTAGTTGATAAAGAGGGAAAGATTGTAGGGTTTAACCGCAAGTTTGTGCAGATATGGCGCATCCCCCAGTCCATTATCGCGTCGCGGGATGATAACCAGGCGCTGGGGTTCGTTCTGGAACAGTTAAAGGACCCTCAAGGCTTCCTGGCTAAAGTAAGAGAGTTATACAGCCAACCGGCGGCTGAGAGTTTTGATGTCCTCGAATTCAAAGACGGGCGGGTCTTCGAGCGCTATTCGCAGCCGCAGCGGATAGGCGACCAAAGCGTTGGGAGAGTGTGGAGCTTTCGGGATGTCACTGAACGCAAGCGGGCGGAAGAGGCGCTGCGAACGAGTGAAGAGGCCGCCAGGCGACTGGCTAAAGAGAATGAAGTCATAGCCGAGATGGGGAAGATTATCAGCTCCACATTGAACGTCGAGGAGATCTATGAACGGTTTGCCGAAGAAGTCCGCAAGCTGATTCCTTTTGACAGGATTATGGTCGCCCTTAACAATCCCGAAGAGGACACCGCTACGGTGGCCTATGTCTCCGGATTTGGCATAGAAGGGAGAAAGGTTGGCGATATTTATCCTTTGCGTCATTCTGCCAGTGAGGAAGTCATCCGCACCCGCGCAGGTTTGCTCGTTCAGCCAGAGACTGTGGAGGAGTTGGAAGGCCGATTTTCCACCCTCATAAGCACTTTTCGTTCCGGACTGCGGTCGATAATGACCGTACCGCTGATCTCCGGCAATCAAGTTATTGGGGCTTTGCACTTTCGATCGAAAAAATCCAAAGCCTACACCGATCGAGATCTCAGGCTGGCCGAACGAATTGGTGATCAGATTGCCGGGGCTATTGCCAATGCCCAGCTCTTCACTGAAAAAAAGCGGGCGGAGGAAGAACGGGAGAAACTGGTTCGTGATCTTCAAAAGGCATTGTCCGAGGTCAAGAAGTTAAAAGGGATTTTTCCGATTTGTGCCTCCTGTAAAAAGATCAGGGATGATAAAGGCTACTGGAGGCAGATTGAAGCCTATATTCGAGATCATTCCGAAGCGGAATTTAGTCATGGCATCTGCCCGGATTGTATGAAGAAACTCTATGGCGATTTTTTGGAAAAGGAGGATATTTCAAGAAAGCAATAGATTTTTAGGGCTTTTTCTTCCGTAACCGGCAACTCTCGTTCCACAGTTTTAATATATTGCAATGGTCAAAATCTATTGCGGCAATTCATTACCCGGAGCTCAATGGAATTTTGACTATTGCCTAATTCAAGCTAGGCAGGCGGCTTCTTTTCCGGCAAGCCTGCCAAAGACGATACAATCCGCCGTGGCATTTCCTCCTAACCGATTCGTCCCATGAACCCCGCCAGCGATTTCTCCTGCAGCATAAAGTCCGTGGATTTCTTTGCTCCAACGATCAAGGACCTGGGTCGACGCACCTTTGGTTCTTAATCCTCCGCACATGTAGTGTAAAGCGGGCGAAAATAGCGGGTAAGCCTCATTTAATGAGACCTTTGGCCCAGCAGTCAATCGCTTGGCGTCTCGGAATCCCAATCCATTATCTCAGGAAATGTCCGCCGGAAATGCAAGCCTACAACATGAATTACTGGATCAAGAAAGAGAAAAATGAAGAATTATTTTTCAGATTCGACGGAGAAGAAGTCAGGGCCGTATTCACCACCAAATATAAGCCGGTGGATAATTTCGAGGTTCTGGAAAGATTGGATTCCTTGGGGTATGGCCCTGAGGCGCAAGTCCAATGTCATCTGGACGCCGAGTTTATGCTGGTCAGTATTCTGGATGGGAATCACGCTTTCTCGGTGAACGGGGAAAGGATGACGCCTGGTGTATCCATTTCCAATTCTGAGGTGGGTCTTGCTTCTCTTTCCATTGCGGCGTTCGTCCTTCGGCTTATATGCACTAACGGAATGATCTCCAAAACTGAAGTCTCAGCTTCCTACCGGCATGTTTCCTTGAAGATTCTGAATGAATTTCCCAAGGTGCTGGATAATGTTTCCTTAGAATTGGGGAAACAGAAGGACCAGTTTAGGATCTCCATTGAGAGCAAAGTGGATAATCCGCTGGGAACAATCGAGAGTTTCAACAAGTAATTCCAGCTGGGAGAGAAAGAAAGGGAGGCTGTCGAATAGGGATGGAATCAGGAAGCGGGAAATAGCATGTTCCATTTGGTCAATGCGTATACCAGAGCAGCCCAGTTTGAAGGATTACCAGCTGAGGCCAGTTATAGGCTTCAGAAGGTGGGTGGAGCGATATT
>JAURYC010000028.1 GCA_030654105.1 Deltaproteobacteria bacterium | reverse complement strand
CCGCATCTGCAGGCAAAATGAACCTTAACTTCTTGTAAATCTTCCGATACACGGCTACCGCATGAAGCCCATAATAGCGAACCCGCTGCATCCCTTTGGGCAGTATGTGTTGCACCATCCGACCGATAAACCGATAAACATCCACCTCTTCCATCTTCCGCCGGCCACTCTTATGATCACGGTACCAATACTTGACCCACTTCCCATCGTAACTGGCAATGCGCCGAACCGAGATCGGAGGACTCACAACGTATTTGGCCAAATACTTCGCTAACTCCCGAATCCGCTTGGGGACTTCCCCCTTTTGAATGTTCGCCACCAAACCCTTGGGATACTTTCGATAAAGCTCATCAATCTTGGCCCGCATCTCCTGGGTGGGAACCTGCTCTTTGAGCATCTTGAATAGATGATATTGCCATTTCTTGTGAAGAATCTCATAAGGAAAATACTTCAGCGTAACCCATGAATGGCCCCCTCTTCCGCTGGAGGCAATCCCTCCGGAAGTCATAATAATATGCAAGTGGGGATTGTAGCTTCCTGACCTCCCATTCGTCTGGATCACCACAATATACCCCCCAGATACAGCACGCCGAAGAACTGTGCTCAGAGTATCTGCCAAACACTCTATGCCCACTCTCATCAACTCAGACAACAGCCTGGCTTCTCGATAAAAATACTCCCTCAGCTCATCCGGCACCGTCAACACCGTATGCCGATAGGCCACCCCAGGAAACAAAATCGCTTCGATGCGCGCCGCCCATCGATCGGTATACACCTTGGCACAGGACAAACAAAAACAGCTCTTACAAGAAAAAGGCACCCTTCTCCACTCACCCCCGCACCCTCCACACACATAGGTCGCATAGCCGTTTTGCGCATCCCCGCAGCCCAGCATCTTTTGAACGACTTCAGCGTAGCGATCTTCTCGATACCGAGAAAAAGTCTCCTTGAAAGACTCCCAGTGGGTCCGAAAAATCTCTTTAAGCTTGTCTCGGTCAAACCACTGACGAAATGAACCCATCTTGGGAGTGCATTATAACCCTTTGACCTCACAACTAAAAAGAGATTTTTTTGGCATCAGGTTGCCCTCCGGGCACCCTGATGCCAAAAAAGGAAATTCCTATACAATAAATTTAATAGGACGCAGATAACCGCAGATAATTATTTTTTTAGTTTATCCTGATAATCTGTGTTTACCCTGTTAGATGGTAAACATCTAACAGGGTAAATCCGTGTCCAAAAAGGAATTTCCTACACAATTAAATTAGCAGTTAACATGAAAAAAAGAAAGGAGATGGAGAAAATTTCCAACCACGAGGATGAGGAATCAGACCGCATAGTCGTTTACGGACGGGCCATGGTAAGAAAAGGAGGTTTCTAAAATGACTAGGATCCTTCCCTACTAAAGCGGGAGGAGCCAATGGCTCCTCCCTTCCCTTTTCTTTATCCAAAGGTACCGTTTCAGGGTTCTTTTAAATAAGCCAATAACAGATTGCTGAATAAGGTGCTTTTCGCTGCTCAGGATTTTTTTGCCGATCCCGCCGGCGGCAGGACTCGCTTCGTTGAAAAATCACAGAAATCATCCCTCATACTTTTTTCTCATCCCAGGCATTCCCTTAAAGACCATCATTTGGAATAGATGATGATGGACTCAAAAATAGGGTATTTACCCCATTTCTATGTAGGGCTTTTTTTGGTATAAATAATCTATAGGGGCAAAAATGATAAAAAATAGATAGCGGATTTAAGGCTCGCTTCATTTTACTGGAGGATGAAAAATGAATAATACCCTAAATATTCTCATCGGAGGAGAGGCGGGCCAGGGGCTAGTGACCGTTGGTGAAATCCTGGCCAAAAGCCTGGTGCGCAGCGGTTATTACATCGTGGTCACCCAGAGCTACATGTCCCGGATTCGGGGTGGCCACAATACCTTTGCCATCCGGGTGTCCACGGAAGAAATCTTGGCCCCGCAGGAACCAGTCGATCTTCTGGTCGCCCTGAATGACGAAACTCTTACCCTCCATCAAAAAGAATTAACCCCCCGGGGACGCATCGTGGCCGATCAGGGGTGTACCCTCGAAGAAGAAAACTGCCTCAAAGTCCCCTATGGCCATTTGGCTGCGGATAAATTCTCCAACATCGCAGCCCTGGGAGTGGTCTGCTCTCTCCTCGGGCTGGATGAAGCATTGGTGGGCCGAACCCTGGAGGATTTTTTTGGAAAGAAGAACCCTGGTTTGATTGAAGAAAACCGGCGGATTTTAAGTGAAGCTTTTCGGTGGACTTCCGCTCAGCCCACTTTCGCCGGGAAACTTCCTCCCCTTTCCAACCCCCCTTCGCGGGTGATGATGCAGGGAAATGAGGCCATCGCCCTGGGGGCCATCTCCGCCGGGCTGAAATTTTTTTCTTTCTACCCGATGACGCCCTCTACTTCCATCGGCTTAACCCTTGCCCGGCTGGCCGGGAAAATGGGACTGCTTGTGGAGCAAGCCGAAGACGAGATCGCGGCCATCAATATGGCCATCGGCGCTTCCTTTGCCGGAGCACCCAGTATGGTGGCTACCTCCGGAGGGGGGTTTGCTCTGATGGTGGAGGGAGTAAGCCTGGCCGCCATGACCGAAACCCCCATTGTGATCGTGATTGCCCAGCGCCCGGGGCCGGCGACAGGTCTGCCTACACGCACAGAACAAGGAGATTTGAACTTTGTCCTCCACTCCGGCCACGGAGAGTTCCCCCGAGCCATCTTTGCTCCTGGAACCGTCGAAGAGTGCTTCGATCTTACCCGCCAGGCCTTTGCCTTGGCGGAAAATTACCAGGGGCCGGTGTTTATCCTCACTGATCAATTTCTTTCTGACTCCTACCGCTCCCTGAAGCCCTTTGAAGTGGCAACTTTACCCCCTATACAACCCCCGATCGATGCGGTTTTTTCGGACCTTCCCTACCACCGATTTGCCATCACGGACAGTGGCGTCTCCCCTCGTCTCCTTCCCGGTCTGAGCGAATATCTGGTCGTGGCCGGAAGCGATGAGCATACCGAGGATGGTCACCTCACCGAGGATCTTTCGTTGCGCAAGCAAATGGTGGAGAAGCGATTGAAAAAAATGGATAGGATCCGCCAGGAAGTTATTCCTCCGGAGCGCCAGGGAGACCAGAATCCAGACCTTCTTTTGGTTTCTTGGGGGTCGAGCAAGGGATCATGCCTGGAAGCCGCTTCCATGATGAGGTCTTCTGGCCAACGGGTAGCTTCTCTTCATTTCTCTCAGGTATGGCCTATGGTCCCCGAGCAATTTATGGGTTTCCTTCAAGATGCCCGGCAGGTCGTTGGCGTGGAGGGGAATGCCACTGGACAATTGGCCAGCCTCATCCGCCAGGCGACAGGGTTTGAATTTCATCAACGGGTTTACCGGTATGATGGTCTTCCGATCACTCCGGAATATATCCTCCGCCGCTTAAAATGAGGTCAACTATGGTAACTCTTGAGGCGTACGGAAACTATGAAACAGCCTGGTGTCCGGGCTGCGGAAATTTTTCCATCCAAAAGGCTGTAAAAAAAGCTCTGGTTGCGAGCCAGTTGCCGCCCCAGCGGGTTCTCTTTGTCTCCGGGATTGGACAGGCGGCCAAAGCTCCCCATTATCTGAACGTGAACCTCTTCGACGGTTTGCATGGCCGATCCGTGCCGGTGGCCACCGGGGCCAAACTTTCCAACCCGGGATTAACCGTTATCGTCGAGAGCGGAGATGGCTGCAATTACGGGGAGGGAGGAAATCACTTTTTGGCCGCCATCCGCCGTAATATAGATGTCACCTTGCTGGTTCACAATAACCAGGTTTACGGGTTGACCAAAGGTCAAGCCAGCCCCACTTCCGAGCCGGGATTCATTACCAAAGCCCAGCCCGAAGGTGTAGCCTCTGTTCCTTTCAATCCAGTAGCCGTGGCCGTAACCATGCGAGCGGGTTTTGTAGCCAGGGCTTTCTCCGGCTTGGAAGATCACCTTTCCGGCTTAATCCAGCAAGCCATTGCTCACAGAGGTTTCTCGCTCATCGACATCCTGCAACCTTGTGTGTCCTTTAACAAGGTAAATACTTTCAGTTGGTACAAGAAGCGATGCCGCGAATTACCCTCGGATTACGATCCCAAGAACAGGGAAGCTGCCCTGAAAGTTGCCGAAGAATGGGGAGAAAGAATCCCCATCGGGATCATCTACCGCAACGACCGACCTCCTTTTGAAGATAATTTTCCCGTGTTGCAAGAAGGGCGGTTAGTGGGGAGACAAGTGGACCGGAATCTTTTGGCTAATGTCATAGAGAGCTATCGATAGATTCACTTTTTCCCTTGCCATTGACTCATCACCCGATTAACTCTTTCTTCAACTTGCGCCCGGGCGTCCCATCGGTCATAACCGCTAGCCAGTAGCGTGTCGTATTCTGTCTCGGTGTGGCGAATATGGACGACAACCGCTAAGCGAACCGCCTCTTCATCAAACCTCTTCGCCGCTTCTCTTTCTCTTCGTCGCTCCCTAACTTCGATGTCAGCCAAACATTCCTGTTCGGCTTTTTCAGTCGCCTGAGCTTCGACTAAGAGTCCCTGGCGTTCATACCGTTTCCGGGCCCGACTCCACTTCAAAACGACCGCAGCTAAGGTTGAATATTTGCGAGCACGCCTGGTAATGGCCGCATCGCCAGGCGGAAGAAAAACAAGGTGATCTAAATCGGCGCACGCCAGGCAAAGTGCCCCTTTCTCTTTTTGGAGAGTAATCCAGGTCCCTCGACCAAGTTCCTCTCCACATTCATCGCAGGATTTCCTGGCGTATCCGACGTAGGGCTTTTAGGAGAGCGTTGTTATCTTTACGGCTGCGCACGGCAATGCGGAAAAAGTAGGGGCCGATATGATGGAAGGAACTGCAATCACGAATCAGGATTCCATGGGGAATCAATTTTTCCCGTAGTTCGGCAGCATTCAGATTGAGGGTGGGATGTAGCTGCACCAGGAGAAAATTGGCCGTACCGGGATAAGGAATAAACCCGGGGATCGCCCGCAGGCCCTGGGTTAAACGGTCGCGCTCCAGGACGATGAATTCCTTCGTCCGGGTGATGTAATTTTTATCCTGCAAACTAACCGTGGCTGCGATCTGGGCCAGGGCGTTCACGGTCCAGGGTTCCCTGTTCCGGGAAAAATGACGGATGGTTTCTGCATTGGAGATGATATAGCCCACCCGCAGCCCTGGCAGGGCAAAGAACTTAGTCAGCGACCTTAGAATGATGAGCCTCGAGG
>JAURYC010000027.1 GCA_030654105.1 Deltaproteobacteria bacterium | reverse complement strand
AACCACCCGAGGAGATAAGAAAGGACTTCGTCTTTTTCCGGTTCGTTATGGAGTTCATGGTATAAGCCAGGCCAGATTTTTAAAGTGCAGGAGTTCCCCGCCCTGGCAGCAAATTCGCCGCTGGCCTTGGCCGACACAATGGAATCAGCATCACCATGCATGAGTAAAAGGGGAAGAGTAAACTCAGCGGCGTGCTCAAGGGCCCACAACCCACCCCGGAGAATGTCTATCCCCAGACGGGGGGTAAGGCGGTCATGGACCAAGGGGTCATTTTTATAGGCATGGACAATTGCCGGATCTCGCGAGATACCCTGGCAATCCAGCTCATTGGCCAGGGAAAGGTTGGGCCACAGGTAATACATGATCCTACCCAGGATCACTTTCCAGAGAGGAGGTTCAAAGGCCGTCCGCAAAAGGGGGCTGGTGACTATCACACCAGCCAGCGAGGGGTGGTTTCGCAGGACATAATTAAGAACCAGGGTCCCACCCATGCTGTGGCCATAAAGAAAAAGAGGACGTCCCGGGTAGAGCTTTTGGCCTTCCTCCAGGGAGAGAGACATATCTTGCAGCAGAGCCCGGAAATTTGGTGCATAGCCCCGTTGTCCTTGGGAGCGGCCGTGACCGCGGAGATCGAAGGCCAAGAGAGCGTAGCCGGCCCCTTTTAGATAGTTACCCAGATGGTTATAGCGTCCGCTGTGCTCGCCCAGGCCATGGACAAGGCAGATTAACGCTTTTGGTTCAGTTTCCGGCTTCCAGTTTCTGACGGCTAAACTAAGCCCGTCATCCGTCTTCCATTCCAGGCTCAATCGTTCCATCGCTAATGTATTGGATTATATGATCCTGATCAGGCTCTTTTAAGCACCACCCGATATCCTAAAAGATTTCCAATTTTCAGATAACGGACAGGTTTAGAGTTTTATCAGCATCCCCTAGTGTCCTGAGTCAGAAATTCGTTTTAAAATTTATTTTGCCGACAACCTTTGTCGTACCCCGGCCCCAGGGCCGGCTCCGGTTGAGCTAAGCCAAAATGGCCTGCGGGAGAGCAGGATTTGTTCAACGAATTTCTGACTCAGGACATTAGTTCCGCGCTTATCAACAAACCGTCCCAATTCCGTTTTTACTCGCTTTTTTGATACCGTACATTAAATTATCCGCCAAGATAAGAAGGTCTTTTTTCGTCTGGGCATCCTCTGGATACATGGCAATACCAAAGCTCGCAGTAACTTTTACGTGCCTGGGTTCTGATTTTAGATAAATGGATCTCCGGATAGCGTGAACGATTTTTTCAGTAAAATGGAATGCCGTTTGTTTGTTTACAACAGGAAGGATGATTACATACTCGTCTCCTCCATACTTTACAAGAATATCTTTTTCAGTTAAGCAGGAAGAGATTGTTTCCCCAACTTCTTTTAACACCTGAGTTCCCATCGGTGTTTTCTTAGCTCTCTGGGGCCAAGGTTATACCCTCAATACCCGATGGCCGCGCCGTCGGAACGAGGATCGGAGCCGCCCATGCGTAGACCGTTTTCAGGATGAATGATGATTCCATGGGCACTGCCCATAACCTGCGACCAATTTTCCACTTCGTTTACTTGATGCCCGCGCCTTTTTAATTCTTCGATCACCTCAGCCGCAACCCGGCCTTCTATAGTTAATGATCCTTCTGGCTGGTTGACCAGGTATCTTCCCGATAACCAGCGCGGCGCTTCGATGGCCGATTGGATGTTCAGGCCAAAATCGAAGACGTTGGTCATTACCTGGACATGCGTCTGCGGCTGGCCGTCAGCTCCGCTGGTACCGAAGATCATATAAGGCTTTCCCTCCCTGAAGGTCATGGAGGCCATTAAAGTGTGAAAAGTCCTTTTGTGCGGCTGGAGACAGTTTACCTGATTGGGGTCCAATGAAAAATAGGCCCCGCGGTTTTGCAGGACGATTCCTGTTTCCCCGGCCACTACGGCTGACCCGAAGGAGAAGTAAAGTGATTGGATCAAGGAGACCGCGTTGCCTGCTTCATCGATGACGCAGAGGTAGATCGTATCTCGCCCAAAGCTTCCTGCCGGAATAGCCGTAGCCTCTGCCGCCCGGTCCTTGTGAATGAGGGAGCGGCGCCTGGCTGCATAGTCTTTAGAGAGAAGTTCCTCGGTAGGGATTTTGACCCTTTCCGGGTCCGAGATATAGCGATTGCGATCGGCGAAAGCCAATTTTTTAGCCTCGACCAGCAGGTGGAGATGGTCGGGGGATTGATAACCCAAGGAAGAAAGATCATACTCTTCCAGAAGGTTCAGGATCAACAGGGCCGCCAGGCCCTGGGAGTTTGGAGCTGTTTCATAAACCGTGTAATCCCGATAAGTGGTTGACACGGGCTTGCCCCAGGTTGATTTCGTCTCTTGAAAATCCTTCTCGCTCAAAAGTCCGCCGTTCTCTTGCGAAAATTTGACGATCTGCCGGGCAATCTCCCCCTGGTAAAAGACATCCCTTCCATCTCGGGCGATCTTGGCCAAGGACTCCGCCAGCCCTAAATTCGTTAGTAAGTCACCGGGCCCGGGAGATTTTCCACCAGGTAAAAAGAGGTTTTGGGAGGAAGGGAATCGAGATAACTCCGGGGCTGCTTCCTGGATCTTGAAGCTCAAAATATGGCTGATGGGATAACCGTCCCGCGCATAGGCGATGGCCGGTTCCAGAATGGTAGACATTGATAAATTTCCGTAGCGGTGGTGAGCTTCGAACCATCCGTCTACAGCCCCGGGGATAGTGACCGGAAGAAGTCCCCGCAGGGGTACGGCATCCATCCCGGCTTTTTGAAAATATTCAAGGGTGGCCAGATAAGGCGAGCGCCCGCTGGCGTTCAGAAAGGCCAGGTCTTTTTGGGCGGCGCTGTAAATCAGCCAGAAGGCGTCCCCGCCAATCCCACACATGTGCGGATAAACCACATTGAGGACGGCATTGGTGGCGATGGCCGCATCCACAGCCGTCCCTCCTTTTTTCAGAATGTCCACCCCGGCCTGGGAAGCCAGGTAATGGGGCGAAGCTACCAGGCCATGGGGAGCCATGGTCACCGGGCGATTTTGCTGGGGAAAAGATTGGGAGGGGGTCGTTTTCATAAGCGCCTCAGATTAAAAACTTTTTTTAGGGACGCAGATTCACCCTGTTAGATGTTTACTATCTAACAGGGTAAACGCAGATTTTCAGGATAAAAAAATGAATGCAAAAGAAAGAATTCAAAATCCTGTATTCTTTCTCCTGAATTCTCTCGCATTTGTATCTTTTTCTGCGTCCATCTGCGCCAATCTGTGTCCGAATCAAATTCGGCTTTCCTCTTGCGGATGAAAGAATTTAAAAATCGTCTGGACATCCTTCTGGGTCAGAGGATCGACCTGGCTCAATGCTTCGACGGAGGCTTCCTGAATTTTTTGCAGGCTGCCAAAACCCTTGAGTAGGGCTTTCTTTTTGACTTCCCCGATTCCTGGCACTTCGTCGAGGATCGTTTGTAATCCTTGCTTGCCCCGGAGCTTCTTATGGTAAGCAATGGCAAATCGGTGGGCCTCATCGCGGATTTGCTGCAAATAACGTAGAGAAAATGAATAAGAAGGTAAAAGGATAGGGTCTTTGACCTTCGGCAGGTAAATTTTATCCGAACCCTTTCCTTCCTCCTTCATAGGACCTCTATCTTTATCTTTCGCCAAGCCGATCGCCGAGATGCCGGTTAGCTTAAGCTCCGCCAGAACGGCCAGGGCAACGTTTAATTGCCCTTTGCCCCCATCTACGATAAGGAGGTCCGGCTTTTCCTTCTCTCCACTTAATTTACTGTACCGGCGCTTTAAGACTTCGTACATCATAGCATAATCATCCGGAAAAGAGGGGGCATGGACTTTAAAATGCCTGTACCCAGACCTGTCGGGCCGCCCATCCAGGAAACTCACCATAGAGCCAACAGCCAGCGTTCCGAAGAGGTTGGAGATATCGAAGCACTCCAACCTATGCGGTAGAGTTCTCAGCCTGAGTTTTTCTTGTAGTTCTTTCAGCGTCAATTCAACGGTTTCTTTTTCGCTCACCTTCTTCTGGAAGGTATTCTCGGCATTTTTCCGGGCCATTTCGACCAGACGTTTCTTCTGGCCCCGCTGCGGAGTGAGGACTTCTACCCTTTCTCCTTTTTTTTCGGAGAGCCATTCGGAAAGCAGCCCCTTATTTTCTATGGCCAGGGGAAGGAGGATTTCCTTGGGAATAAAGGGGTCTCCGGCATAATACTGTTGGATAAACGCAGAGAGCGCTTCTTCCTCGGGTAGGTTCAGGCGGGAGAAGTGGAATGATTTATTGCCCATCAGCAAGCCGCGGCGGTAGAAGAGAACTTGGAATTCCCAGGTGTTTCCCCGACGGAAAAAAGCGAACACATCCTGGTCGGTTAAGGTTGGAAAAACAGCTTTTTGTTTTTCCAGGGTTTGCTCCATAGCCTGGATCTGGTCGCGAATACGGGCAGCTTCCTCGAAGTTCAATTCTTCCGCAGCCGCCATCATCCTTTCCTCCAAGAGTTTGATCAATTGCGAGTTTTTTCCTTCGAGGAAGAGAAGGACTTCCTGGGCCAGCTCGGCATATTTTTCCTGGGAGATCAGCCCGCAACAAGGCCCCAAACACTTTTTGATCTGGAAGTTCAGACAGGGGCGGGAGCGGTTCCGAAAATTGGCCTCGCGGCAGGTGCGTAAGGGGAACACCCGCTGCAATAGCCGGAGGGTTTCTTTAACCGCGGCGCTGGAAGCAAAAGGGCCAAAGTAACGGCACCCATCCCGTTTTGTTTTACGGACCAAAGAGAGTTTAGGAAAATTTTCGTTGAGGCTGAACTTGAGGCTGAAAAAGGTTTTGTCGTCTTTAAAATTGATATTGTAACGGGGTTGATATTTCTTGATCAGGGTGTTTTCCAGGACCAGGGCTTCTTTCTCCGTGTCCGTGAGCAGGGTTTCCAATTGATGGACTTTAGGCCTAAGAAAACGCAGGGAGTAACGGGTGTCTCCGGCCTTGCCAAAGTACGTTCTCACCCGGTTGCGCAGATTTCTGGCTTTACCCACGTAGAGTACGGTTCCTTCTTTGTCCTTCATCAGGTAAACGCCGGGACTTGAAGGCAAACCCTGAATTTGCTCTTCTAAAGACGGAAGTTCCATAACAGTAATTTCAGATTGCAGATTTCAGATTGTAGATTTCAGATTTTAGATTTACAATCTGAAATCTATCGGTGTTCCAACTCTCTTTCTTCCAGAGATTTAATCCGGTCTCGCAGCTCGGCCGCCTTCTCGAAATTGAGTTTGGAAGCGGCTGCGCGCATCTCCTTTTTTAGCCGGGACACCAGCTTGGGAATTTCAAAGACGGAAACGTAATCCCCGGGCTGCTCGGCGATTAGGGGGACGGTGACATAGTCCGCCTCATAGATAGATTTTAAGATATCCGGAATGGCTTTTTTGACGGTCTCAGGGGTGATTTTATGCTTGCGGTTGTACGCTTGCTGAATTTTCCGCCGCCGTTCTGTCTCGGCGATGGCTTTCTTCATCGAATCCGTGAATTGCTCGGCATAAAGAATCACCCGCCCAGAAACATTCCGAGCGGTCCTGCCGAAGGTCTGGATGAGCGAGGTCTCGGAACGCAAAAAGCCTTCTTTATCCGCGTCTAAAATGGCTACCAGGGAAACTTCCGGCAGGTCCAGGCCTTCCCGCAAGAGATTGATGCCAATGAGGACGTCGAACTTACCCAGCCGCAGGTCACGGATGATCTCCATCCGTTCTAAGGTCTCGACGTCCGAGTGCAGGTATTTCACCTTTAGGCCAAGTTCGGCATAGTACCCAGTGAGGTCTTCGGCCATCCGCTTGGTTAAAGTGGTAACAAGAACGCGCTCTTCTCTGGCCACGCGGGCCCGAATCTCATTCAAAAGGTCATCCACCTGATAGCGGGCGGGTTTGACCTCAACCGGCGGGTCAATGAGTCCGGTCGGGCGAATGACCTGTTCAACGATCCGTCCTCGGGATTGCTGCAGCTCGTAAGCTGCCGGGGTGGCGGAAACATAGATTACCTGGGGAACGCGGCGTTGGAATTCTTCAAAGGAAAAAGGACGGTTATCCAGGGCCGAGGGCAGGCGGAACCCGTATTCCACCAGGGTTTGTTTGCGGGTGCGGTCGCCCCAGTACATGCCGTTCAGTTGCGGTACGGTGATGTGGCTCTCGTCGATGAAAATCAGGGCATCTGGGGGAAAATAATCCAGAAGGGTGTAGGGAGGCTCTCCGGGTTTCCGCCCATCTAAGTGCCGCGAGTAGTTCTCGATTCCCGTGCAGTAGCCCATCTCTTGGAGCATTTCTAAGTCATAGTTGGCGCGCTGTTCCAGGCGCTGGGCTTCGAGGAGCTTTTGCTGGGCATAGAGCTGTTCTAAACGTTCGGCCAACTCTTGGCGGATGGTGTGGATGGCCTGGCGCAACCGGTCCTGAGGCGTCACGTAGTGGCTTCCGGGAAAGATGTGCACATGCCGCAACTGGCGTAGAACTTTTCCCCGGAGCGGGTCGATCTCCGAGATGGATTCTACCAGGTCGCCGAAAAACTCTACCCGAATGGCCTTTTCCTCCTCATATGCCGGGAAAATCTCCAGCACGTCGCCGCGCACGCGGAAGGTTCCGCGATGGAAGTCGTAATCGTTACGCTGGTACTGGATCTCCACCAGCCGGGCCAGGACATCATCCCGGGAGACTTCCTTTTGATCTTCCACTAGGACGATCATCCCCTGGTAGGTTTCCGGTGAGCCCAATCCGTAGATGCAGGATACGGAAGCCACCACGACCACATCCCGCCGGGTAAGGACTGAATGAGTCGCTGAGTGGCGCATCTTGTCAATCAGGTCGTTGATAGAAGCATCCTTTTCGATGTACGTGTCGGTTACGGGCATGTAAGCTTCCGGCTGGTAGTAGTCGTAGTAACTGACGAAGTATTCTGCGGCATTCCCGGGGAAAAGAAGGCGAAACTCCTGAAAGAGCTGACCCGCCAGGGTCTTATTGGGGGCAATGACGAGTGTCGGCTTCTGGACTTGCTCAATGACGTTGGCCATGGTGAAAGTCTTCCCGGAGCCTGTAACCCCGAGGAGAACTTGATGGGGCAAGCCTTGAGTCACGCCCTGGACAAGTTTTTTGATGGCCTGGGGCTGGTCGCCTTTGGGTTTGAATTCGGAGATGATCTTGAAATCGGGCATGAATCAAGCGGGCCCTAATGAGGGACATCCTATAAACTACGAAATTATTATACCAAAGATCCTATTCTTTAGAGGATGATTTTAATTCCTGGGCTCGCTGGCGGAAGTTTTCGGCTTCTTCGGGCTTTCCCAACGCTTCGTAAAGGGAGGTGATTTTGGCCAGGTCTCTAAGAATACGTTCCTGCAAACCGAGATATTCATTCACCCGCCATGCCCGCAGGTAATAGTCCAGAGCTTTCTCCCGTTCCCCCATGTTCTCATATAATCTTCCCAGGTTGGCCAGGTCTGTGGATATACCGAGGGAGTTTTCCGTTTTTTTGTCCATATTCAGAGCGCCCTGGAATGCCTCCAGGGCCCCGGACCAATCTTTCTGAGATTCATAAAGAACTCCGAGGTTGGCCAGATTGTCGGCGATTCCCAGAAAATTTTCGATTCCTTCGTTCAGTTTTTTTGCCCGGAGATAACACTCCAGGGCGCGATCATCCTGCCCCAGAGCCCGGTAGGCCAAACCCAAATTATTCCATCGGATGGCCTGGCTCCGGATATTTCCCCTTTTCTCCTCAATGGCCAGGGATTGCTGAAAAAACTCCAGGGCTCCCTGAGGTTTTCCCAGTGAGAGCGTGACACTTCCGATTTGATTCAGGTTCAATGACTGCCCCTCTTCATTCCCGGTTGCAGAGTTGATAGCAAGCGC
>JAURYC010000026.1 GCA_030654105.1 Deltaproteobacteria bacterium | reverse complement strand
TCATGAAAAACTCTGTGTTCTCTGGGCCCTCTGTGGCTAAATCATCCGTTATGAACTTGGAATTGGAAAATCCTGCTGAACTCACCAAGAAGGCGGTAGGGACCGGGGCCGAACGCCGAAGAAGACGTTTCTTGCTGAAAGGCGTGGTCCAGGGCGTAGGCTTCCGCCCCTTTGTATACGGGCTGGCCCAAAAAAATAATTTGCAAGGATGGGTGAATAACTCGTCCGCAGGGGTGTTCATCGAAGTCGAAGGAAAGATGGAAGCGGTGGAAGATTTTACCCGGGAAGTATCCCACCAAGCCCCTCCCCGGGCCCGGATTGAATCCCTAAAATTTGAGGACTTAACCCCGGTGGGTTTTCGTTCCTTTGAAATCCGGGAAAGTGTGGAAGAGGCGGGAAAGTACCAGCTTATTTCTCCGGACATCGCCACCTGCGAGCCTTGCCAACAGGAGGTTTTCAACCCCCAAGATCGCAGGTATCGATACCCTTTTACCAACTGCACGAACTGCGGGCCCCGGTTTACCATCATCCAGGATATCCCTTACGATCGGCCTAAAACCACCATGGCCCAATTCCGCATGTGTCCAGAATGTCAACATGAATATGACGACCCAACCAACCGGCGGTTCCACGCTCAACCCAACGCCTGTTCGCACTGTGGGCCTAAGGTAGAGCTTTGTGACGAGCAAGGAAAGCCCCTCGGGGTGGACGACCCCATCTCCTCCGCTATTGCTCTTCTCCGCGAGGGGAAAATCCTGGCTATTAAGGGGTTGGGCGGATTCCTCCTGGCCTGCAATGCCCAAAACCCATTGGTCCTTGAAAGACTTCGCCAGCGCAAACGCCGCCCGCATAAACCTTTTGCCGTCATGCTGCCGCATTTGCCGGCGGTGCAAAAACATTGCTGGGTCAATGAGGGAGAAGAAAAACTCCTATTAGCCCCCGAGAGTCCCATTGTTCTTCTGCACTGGAAAGAAAGTTCTCCCATCTCCAGGCTTGTGGCCCCTGGGCAAAAATATCTCGGCGTTATGCTTCCTTACACCCCGCTTCATCACCTTTTACTGCGGGAATCGGGGCTGGTCTTGATTATGACCAGCGGCAACTTGAGTGAAGAACCCATCGCCAAAGATAATGAGGAAGCTTTTTCCCGTCTGCAGGGCATTGCCGATGCCTTCCTCATCCACGACCGGGATATCTATATTCAGTATGACGATAGCGTCACTGCGGTCGTATCCGGGGAAAACACTATCCTCCGCCGCGCCCGGGGATATGCTCCCTTCCCCATTCGCCTCCCTTTTTCCCTGAAGCCGATCCTGGCCTGTGGAGCTGAGTTAAAAAATACTTTTTGCCTTACTCGCGACCAGTATGCTTTCCTCAGCCAGCATATCGGAGACATGGAAAACTTGGAAACCCTGAACCATTTCCAGCGCACTATAGGGATCTACCAAAAGCTATTCAGCATCCAGCCGGAGATGGTGGCCTACGATCTTCATCCGGAGTACCTTTCTACCAAATACGCCCTCCAGCTGACCGGGAAGAAGATCGGGGTACAACACCATTTCGCCCATATGGCCAGCTGCCTGGCGGAAAATGGAGCGGAAGGTCCGGCAATTGGATTGACTTTCGACGGGTTAGGATACGGCACGGACGGGAATCTCTGGGGAGGTGAATTCCTCCTGGGAAATTTCCGGTTCTTTGAACGAAAAGCCCATTTTGAATACATACCCATGCCCGGGGGAGCGGCGGCCATTCAGCATCCCTGGAGAATGGCTCTGAGTTACGTTTATACGCTGCTGGGGAAAGAAGAGTTCATGAAACATCAGCCCCTCTTTGCCCTCCCTCAAGGTGAAAAAGTCCGCATCATTCTGCAGCAGATTGACCAAAAGTTTAATGCACCCCTGACTTCTTCCTGCGGCCGCCTCTTTGACGGAGTTTCGGCTCTGCTGGGACTTTGTCCATCGGTCTCTTATGAAGGGCAGGCAGCCATGGAACTGGAGAGGATCGCCAACCCGGAAGAAGACGGAGCGTATGATTTTTTCACGGAAGAAGAAGAAGGGAAAGAAATCATCCGCTTGCGGCCAATCATCGCTGGAGTTTTAAAGGACTTAGGAAAAGGGATCGAGCCTTCCGTCATCGCAGCCAAATTTCATAATACCTTGGTCAACATCGGCGTTGCCATTTGTCAAAAGATTGGCGAACGGGGGGGGCCGAAGAAAGTGGCCCTAAGTGGAGGCGTATTCCAGAATCGCCTTCTCACGGAGCGGATGAGGTCGGCAATGGAAAAATCGGGATTAGAGGTTCTGACCCATCGTCTGGTGCCATGCAATGATGGCGGTCTTGCCCTCGGCCAGGCGGTCATCGCCAATTTCGTTGCCCAGTAAGGTAAGGGTCATTGAAAAAAAATCTTTTAGCCACAGAGATCACAGAGTACACAGAGAAAGACTTAAAATAATATAGACATTTTAAAAGTACATTTTAAAAAATCAAGGGTTTTAGGAGCGGTAAAAAAGGGGGTTTTATGTGCGTTGCTATCCCGGCAAGGGTCAAATCGACCGAAGGAATCATGGCTGAAGTTGAAGTTGGCGGGGTCTCGCGGAAAGTCAGCCTCCAGCTAACCCCCGAAGCCCAAAAGGGGGACTATGTGCTGGTGCACGCTGGCTTCGCCATCCATGTCATCGACGAGCAAGAGGCCCGGGAGACCATGAAACTTTTCGAAGAGCTGGGAGCTCTGGAAGCTAAGTAAAACAGGGTTCCCTTGAACCCTCGAATCCTTGAATTCTATTTTTTAAGGTACCAATGAAGTTCATCGATGAATACCGAGATGGAGAGAAAGCCCGGCGAGTGATCGAGGAGATTCACCGTCAAGCTACCGAGCCGATGAGGTTGATGGAGGTCTGTGGCACCCACACGGTATCCATTGCCCGATACGGTCTGCGCCAAGTTCTACCTAAAACGATCGAACTCATCTCCGGCCCTGGCTGTCCCGTTTGCGTTACCGGGAACAGGGAGCTGGACAAGGCTATCTCCATGGCCCGTATTCCGGATGCTGTGGTGGCTACTTTTGGGGATATGATGCGCGTCCCCGGTTCCCATTCCACCCTGGCGTTGGAGAGAGCGGGGGGCCGGGATGTGCGAGTGGTTTACTCACCGCTGGATGGCTTGAAGATGGCTAAAGAAAACCCCCATCGGAAAGTCATCTTCCTGGGAGTAGGATTTGAGACCACGGCTCCGACCGTGGCGGCCACAGTCCTGGAAGCCAAGAAGGATGGCGTGAAAAATTTTTTAGTCTTCTCTGTACATAAGACTGTCCCCCTGGCCTTGAAAGCCTTGCTCGACCTGGGGGAAGTAAAACTGGATGGATTCTTACTGCCGGGCCATGTGAGCACGATCATTGGTAGCCACCCTTATGAATTCCTGGCCGGAAAATACGGCCTGGCCTGTGTGATCTCTGGATTTGAGCCCCTGGATATTCTTCATTCTATCCTGATATTGGTGCAGCAGGTGAAAAGCCGGCTATCTCGGGTGGAGATCCAGTACAAGCGGGGTGTATATCCGGAGGGAAATCTTAAAGCCCTTCAGATCATGGGCCAGGTGTTTGAACCCTCGGATGTAGAATGGCGTGGTTTGGGGTTAATCAAGGGGACCGGGTTAGCTTTACGGCAGGAGTTCGCTGAGTTCGATGCTCCCCGGGCTTTTGACCTTCAAGTTCCCCCGACCAGAGAAGAGGGGGCATGCCGCTGCGGAGAGGTCCTCCGCGGTTTGATCCGGCCGCAGCTATGCCCTTTATTTGCCAGGGGTTGTTCTCCTCAAAATCCGGTAGGCCCATGCATGGTTTCTTCGGAAGGGTCCTGCGCTGCAGCTTATAAATATGATTCGTGAATCGAGCTTAAAAGTTCTCATAGAGACGGAAAGAATTCTCCTGGCTCACGGTAGCGGGGGCGAGCTCAGCCACGAGCTGGTCGCTTCGCTTTTTGTCAAAGTTTTCACTAATTCTTTCCTGGATCCCCTCGACGACATGGCTGTACTACGGGTCGGGGAAAACCGACTGGCCTTCACCACGGACAGCTATGTGGTTACCCCGGTATTCTTTCCCGGAGGAGACATCGGCAAGCTGGCGGTTTGCGGAACGGTGAACGATCTGGCCATGGGAGGCGCCCTCCCGCTCTTCTTGAGCGCAGGATTTATTATCGAGGAAGGCTTTCCCTTTGCCTCCCTGGAGAAGATTGTAATCTCCATGCAAAAGACGGCTGCGGAAGCCGGCGTAAAAATCGTCACCGGGGATACGAAAGTGGTCAACCGCGGCGGGGCGGATCAAATCTTCATCAACACGGCGGGAATTGGCCTCATTCCCGATGGGGTGGGTATCTCTGGAAGCCTGGCGCGCCCCGGGGACCGCATCCTTCTCAGCGGGAGCATCGGGGACCATGGGGTGGCCATCCTGAGTTCCCGGGAAGGCCTGCAATTTTCCACTACCCTCGAGAGCGATTGTGCTCCCTTGAATGGGTTAGTAGCCAGCATGCTGGAAGTTTCCCCCAAGATCCATTGCCTGCGCGATCCAACCCGTGGCGGACTTTCCAGCACGCTGAACGAACTGGCCCGGCAGTCGGGAGTGGGCATCTGGGTGGAGGAGCAACGGATCCCCATCAAAGAAGAAGTACGTGGAGCCTGCGAGCTTTTGGGTTTAGACCCTTTGATCCTGGCCAATGAAGGCAAGCTCGTAGCGGTTGTTGCCCCCGAGGCTGCGGCAAAGATTCTCCAGCGAATGCAAGCCCACCCTCTGGGAAAGGATGCGGCCATCATCGGGGAGGTTCAAGAAGAGCCGAGAGGAAAAGTGGTTTTGCGCACATCAATTGGATCGACGCGCCTGATGGACATGATCGTTGGGGAACCGCTCCCCAGGATCTGTTAATTTACCCCATTTGATTTATTTGTTTGAGTATGTTATCAAAAAGAAATTCTCCGAGGAGGGAAATTTATGGAAGAACCAAAAATCTTGATCGTAGACGATGATCCCGACATCGTAGAAGCCTTGAAGATGACCCTGGAGGCCAGCCATTATAAAGTCTACACAGCGGCCAATGGTACGGAGGGGCTGAAGCAGGTCAAAGCCGTGAATCCCAACCTGATCATCCTGGACGTGATGATGGACACCATCACCGAAGGGTTCCAGGTGACCTACCAGCTTCGCAACCCCGACTCCAAGTCCGAGTACGCCCCATACTCCAAGATCCCCATCTTGATGCTCACGGCCATTGTGGAAAAAAAGCGGATGAAGTTCTCCACTCAAGCCGACGGAGACTTTTTGCCCGTGGATGATTTTGTGGAGAAGCCGATTCGCCCCCAGGTCCTTCTGGAGAAAGTGAAAAAGTTGCTAAACAAATGACGGCTTCACCGCAGAGAGCGCAGAGAACGCTGATAACTTGTGGACCGCTAAGCGCTTAGCGCTATGCGCATAGCGTTTTTTTAAGCTCTGTGGTGAACGGTCTTTATTTTTTCAAGGAGGAGAAGATGGGCTCCAATTTGAGAAGTAAGGGGTTGAGTCCGGATGTGCCCCAGTATTACATCCGACGCGCCTTGTTCAAATCCATGGGCTATACGGACCAGGATCTGGAAAAACCATTGGTGGCCATCGCCAACACCTGGAACGAAATCCTTCCCGGGTCTTATCATTTGGACCGGATTGCCCAGGCTGTCAAACGTGGCATCCAAGAAGCTGGGGGGCTGGCTACGATCTTCAATGTGATGGCTCCTTGCGACGGGCAGGGGGCGGGAAACGTGGGCTTTAAGTACCTTCTGCCCAGCCGGGACTTAGTGGCGGCCTCGGTGGAAATGATGATTGAACACGCCAGTTACGACGCGGCTGTGATGATCGGAACCTGCGACAAGATTATCCCCGGCCTGATCATCGCCGCCGCCCGCTGCAACCTTCCCACGGTGCTGGTTACCGGAGGGTGGATGCCGGTCGGGCATTATAAAGGAGACCGTTTAGACATCTCCTCCATGGGCAAATATTTTGTCCTGTACAAGCAGGGCAAAATTAGTCGGGAAGAACTAAACCTGGTGGAAAGCTGTGCCTGCCCGGGTCCGGGGGCTTGTTGCGTCATGGGAACGGCCAACAGTATGGGCATCGCCGCTGAAGCCTTCGGGCTATCCATTCCCGGCAATTCCGGGCTTTGTGCTACCGATGCGGCTCTGGAGAGACTGGCTGAAGAGGCCGGGCGCAAGGTCATGGAGCATTTGCGAAATAACCTCCGCGCGAGGGACATCATGAGTCCAGCGGCTTTTCATAATTTAGTCAAAGTCGCTTGCGCCACCAGCGGGTCTACCAACTTAGCCATCCACTTTCCAGCCATCGCTCACGAATTAGGATATCCCTTTACCTTGGACGATTTCGACCGCATCAGCCGCCAGACCCCCTCCCTTATGGAGATTAAGCCTTCGGACCCAACTTACCTGATGGAAGACTTCGGACGGGCCGGAGGGCTCCAGGCGGTCATGAAATCAATGGCCAGCCTTCTGGATACCAGGGTTTTGACTGCCAGCGGCCAAACCCTGGAAAAAAACTTGCAAAAAGCTGAAATCAGGGATCCACAAGTCATCCGCCCCCTGCACAATCCCCGGAACAAGGAAGGTGGCCTTGCCGTCTTAAAAGGGAACCTGGGCATTTCTGTGGTCAAACAAACCGCAGTCCAGCCGGAAATGCAGAAGCACCGGGGGCCCGCCCGCGTCTTTGAACAGGAAGAAGATTGTATTAATGCCCTGTTGGCAGGAAAGGTGAAAGAAGGGGAAGTTTTAGTCATCCGCTACGAAGGCCCCAGGGGTGGACCGGGGATGCGGGAGATGGTCATGGCGACCTACCTCATTGTCGAGATGGGCCTGGATAGGTCAGTGGCCCTGGTTACGGACGGTAGGTTTTCTGGAACCTCCGGTGGGCCCTGTATCGGGCATCTCGTCCCGGAAGCTATGGTAGGGGGCCCGATCGCAGTCCTCCGCGATGGGGACATCATCGACATCGACATCCCAAGCCGCCGCTTAAACGTAGAATTAAGCGACGAGGAGATCAAAAGAAGAAAAGCGACCTGGAAGGCCCCTCCGCCGAAAGTTACCCATGGCTGGTTAGCCCATTTCGCCAAACACGCGACCAGCGCGGATAAAGGTGCTTATCTGGAGTGAAGTAGAAGTTAAATTCTCCCCCTTTTCATGCCCCCTTTTAAAACCCTACACTAAATACTGTACTTTTTTTGGTTATACAGTATTTACCCTATTGCTTTTTTATTTATTTTTACCTATAATAGAAAAATAATTTAAATCAAATCTTAAAAAAGAAAGGAGAATACAAAATGCGGTACATAAGTTTGTCACTGGTACTTCTCTTGGCCTTTATCTTCGGCTGTGCTCCCATGATTATCGAAGGGAGAAAGATCGATTCGGCGAAGCTAAAGCAACTGCAGATTGACGTTACCAAAACCAATAAAGTTGAAGAGCTCTTTGGCAAACCCGATAAGATCGAAAAATTGCCCTCCGGGGAAGAGATGTATGTTTATCAGTATGATAGAAAAAATCCCCATTGGTGGACCATGGATGCTGTGGACAAACAAAAATTAGAAGTGGTTCTCAAAGATGGGGTTGTGCAAACCTACAAACTGCGCACGGAAGGCAAAGAAGCCATTCTTAAAGAATAACCACCTTTAAACCATAAATATTCGAAAGGAGGAAAAGATGAGATACATAGGAGTGATTGCTATTCTTTTATTGGTATTCACCATCGGTTGCGGCCCAACGATTATGGAAGGGAAAAGGATCGACGCTGCTAAAAGAGGCGAAATCATCAAAGGCCAGACTACAGCAGCAGAGGTCGTAGGAATTTGGGGCCAACCCGCTAAGATCGAAAAATTACCCTCAGGAGCAGAAAAGTACGTTTATCAGTCCTATAAAGAAGAATTTACCCACTGGTGGACGCTTCCCAAATTCGAAAGACAAAGAATGGAAGTTATCATCGATAAGGGGATTGTTTACGACTATAGCTATCAGGTGGACACCCGGGATGTCATTACCGATAAAGACGAATAAAAGCCACGGATAAGGGAAGAAAGTCTGTCTTTCCACTTGCCGCATGGCAGGTGAATCTTAAGAAATGGGGTGCGAGAGAAAATTTCTTGTGCCCCTTTTCAATTCGTCTGCAGAAAGGAGACTCTGAAATGGCACTGACGGGTTCACAAACGGAAAAAAATTTGCAGGAGGCCTTTGCCGGGGAATCCCAGGCCAACCGTAAATATTTGGCTTTCGCCAAGAAAGCGGAACAGGAAGGTTTTAAGCAAGTGGCCAAACTGTTCAGGGCTGCGGCCGAGGCGGAAACCGTCCACGCTCATGCCCACTTGCGGGCCCTGGCAGGGATTCGATCCACCAAGGAAAACCTCCAGGAGGCCATCGCCGGCGAGACCCACGAGTTCAAGAAAATGTACCCGGAGATGCTGGCAAAGGCCAAGGCGGAGGGTGTGAAACAAGCAGAAATCAGCTTTGACTACGCCAACCAGGTGGAAAAGATCCACGCCGCCCTTTATGAAAATGCTTTAGCTAACCTGGGAAAGAACAAGCAAGTAGACTATTACGTTTGTCCGGTCTGCGGGTACACAGTAGAAGAGAAAGCCCCAGATACTTGCCCCATTTGCCAGACCCTGGGCTCCAAGTTTATCAAAATTTCCTGACACTCCTTGTCCATTCTACCCCCGAACCCATTCCCGGAGAAGAGAGTGTTGCAACGCTCTCTTCTCCACTGGTATGCCAGGCACCAAAGAAATTTGCCCTGGCGGAAAAAGCGGGACCCTTATTGGATCATGGTCTCGGAGTTTATGTTGCAGCAGACGCGGGTCGAAACGGTCCTGCCTTATTTTGAGCGTTTCCTGAAACTTTTCCCCACCCTGCCATCTTTGGCTCAGGCTTCCTTGCCCAAAGTGCTCAAAGCTTGGGCTGGCTTGGGTTACTATGCCCGGGCCAGGCACATCCACGAAGCGGCCAAAATCATCTGGCGAGATTTTGCCGGAAAAATTCCGTCAACGAAAAAAAACCTTCTCTCCCTTCCCGGATTCGGCCCTTATACTGCAGGAGCAGTAGCCAGCCTGGCCTTCAACAGGCCTGAGCCCGCGCTGGATGGCAATGTCAGGCGTGTCCTCCTTCGCGTGCATGGCCTCTGGAAAAGTGTACCGAGGAACCGACTGGAAAAAATTTTAGAAAAATTTATTAAAAATTTTATCCCTGCCGGCCGGGCCTCGGATTTTAATCAGGCCTTGATGGAACTTGGCGCCCTGATCTGCATTCCCTCCCAACCAAGGTGCCCTTCTTGTCCGGTTAAAAACTTCTGCTCTTACCAGAGAGGGGGAGATAAGGGGAAAAAGCGTTCGGGGAAAAAAATCCGGAAAGAGGTTTGGACCGTTGCTTTGGTTGAACAAGAAGGCCGATTTCTTTTGCACCGCCAAGAAGGAAAAGGCCTCCTGGCAGGCCTCTGGCAGTTTCCCATTGTGAGGGTGAACAAAAAAGGGGATGCAGGGGAGTTAGAAAAGGCAAAAGAATTAAAAGAAAGGAAAGCATTGAGAAGAATGCTGCAGGAGAAATTCGGGTTAAGAATCAAAATCAAAGGGTCTCTTCCTCCCCAAGATCATTCATTCACCCATATTCAAGTAACCATGAAGCCCTTTCTTTGCTCTGTGGTAAGGCTGTCCTCTGCCCTCCCGGTCTCAAAAAACGTTCGCTGGATCAAACCCCTCAATTTTTCCCGTTACCCCATCTCTAAGGCCATGAGCAAAATCGCCGCCTTGATTCTCGACCCTCCCCCAAGGGAAGCGACCAGCGGATGATCCGCAGGTTCCCTTTTATTCCGTTCTTGACTTCTCCTCCCGCCGATGCTTCCTCTTTCATGCCCTTCCGCCCGGGTCATCCACTTCCGGAATTGCGACCCAGTCTCTTTCGGGAGGGAGGATACAAGCGATCAATAAAACTCCCGAAGAATTTCTATAATCCGCCGGTCGTTTACGGGAACGGGATTCCCGGCAAGATTGGCCGCATCTTTGCCCACTTCAAAAGCGATCGTCTTAAGCCCCTCTTCTGTAATCCCCAGGTCCCTTAAACGAATGGGTAGATTCAGATCCTTATAGAGGTGTACCAGAGCCGCCTCCAAATCCTCCGAGCGGTCCAGTGCCAAAGCTAAGTCTAAAAATTCATTCTTACAAACCTCTTGGTTCGTACGCACGAAGCAAAGCAAACTCACAGCCAGAGCTTTGCCATGAGAAAGATGATACTGGGCACCCAGGGCATGGCCAATGGCGTGACCCAGCCCCAAGCCTTTGGAAAAAGCGACTCCGCCGTCAATCGCGGCCATACACATATCCATCCGGGCATTCAGATCATCCCCGTCGTTGTAAGCTTTCCTCAGGCTATGCCCAATCAACTTTACGCCGGATAGGGCAAGCCCTGAATAATATGGATGGTAGGGAATACTTTTGCTTACATACGATTCAATACAGTGCGCCAAAGCATCAACGCCCGTTTCCGCAGTCAGGCTCTTGGGCATGGTGCGGCAAATATTCGGGTCAATCACAGCCAAACTGGGAATGATCAGGTTACTGATGATAAGGAATTTAATGTTTCTCTCTTTGTCCGTAATGATGGCATAGGGATTGGCCTCACTGCCGGTACCCGACGTGGTGGGGATACAGATAATGGGAGGTAAGGGAGGCTTTATTTTCCCGCCCCCTCCCATCGCGGCTTCGTATTCGGTCAGGAGTCCGGGTTGAGAAACCCTGATCGCAGCCGCTTTGGCCGCATCCATGGAACTGCCTCCTCCCAGGGCAATCAATCCATCGCACTGTTCAGCTTGATAAAGTTTGGCGATTTTCTCGATTTCTTCCACAGGGGGATCCGGCTCTACGTCCGAAAATACCGCCGACGCGATGCCGCTCTTCTCCAGGATCCCCCGTACTTCATCGGTGTTGCCAAGTTTACCCATAATCGGGTCTGCGACTAAAAGCGCCTTTTTTATTTTCAGTTGTTTGGCCCGTTCACCCAATCTCTGGATTACGCCCGCCCCGAACAGCAACGGCGGCATGGGGTTGATCCGCATCTCCCAGATCTGCTTCGGCTCCTTAAAACTGTCCAACCGGTCCCAAATGCTCTCAATTTCTGCATCCTCCACGTCAAAAACGCTATTGGTAGGAGGAAGGGGTTCTGTGCGGTAAAAACTTGGATAACGCTCCCAAATTTTATTAAATCCAGCACCTTCATTAAACCTCAGTTCATCTTTGATTGTTTCTTTCGCTATTTTCAGCACGGCATCAGGCGTTACGTTTATCCCATAGCGGGCACTCAATAAATCCGCCAAAAACGAATAAATGGAGGCCTGTCCGCCCGGCACGGCATTCAAGCAGTACCCAAAGGTATCGCACGCGGAAGCGGCCACCTGAAATCTCAGGGAGTTCGCCGCTTGCCCAGTTTTCTGTAAAGACATTCGGTAGGTGAGCCCGGCGGTATGATCCGCTCCCATCGGACTCGTGGCATAGGTTACGCCGATCCCCTTGGCGGCCCGGCCATCATGAGCCGGGATCGCCTGCCCTTTGAATGCCGGGATACGGTTGATATTGAGCTTTTTGGCGGTAGAAACTACTCCATCGGCTAAAACCTTGCCAAACTCGGACCCCTTCTCAACTTCTGAAAGAAGCCCGATGGCCCCTTCTACATCCCCCATCTTCATCCTGCCGGCACTGGCTGTTACCCCCAAAGCACTTCCTATTTCGATCAGGTCGATCCCCAGATCATCACATATATACTTCATCCGCCCAATGGCATCAGGATCCGTAATTCCCAAATTGGTTCCTAGCAGACCGATTGCTTCATATTCATAAGCGGAGCACAGGTGTGCGCCATTGGCCTGGTGATAGAGGATGGAACATTGGATCACGCACCCTGGCATGCAACCGTGCATTTTCCCGCCTCGTTCCAGGTTTATCTTTTTGATCACTTCGCCGCTGACATTCTTAAACCCGACAGGCCTTCCGGAAGTGTAATTTTGCCACGGCATGGTTCCTTGATAACTGTTGGTGGAAACCGCCAAAGGAGTTCCAAACTGACGGAACAGCCAGCAGGTAACGTCTTTGTTCAAAGTATCGACCCAGGATTTTACGCTTTCCCTGAATTTTTCCTTGTCGGCAATATCCACGGGGGGGGTTCCTGAGCTGTCAATAACGATGGCCTTCAGCCCTTTGGAACCCATTACCGCCCCCAAACCGCCCCTCGCGGCATTTCTGGATGGGTCCCCCAACATATCGGAAAAGCTAACGGAGGCGGATTTGTATTTCTTCTCCCCCACAACCCCTATGGAGGCAATGGAGATCTTATCTCCATATTTCTTTCGCAACTCTTGGTTCAACTTATAATTTTTCATCCCCTTGTATTCATCCATAGGAATAATACTGACCCCATCTTTGGTGATCTTCAGACCGAACAGCTTATCCTGCGGAGACATCCCCTCCACAATAATCGCCCGAATCCCCAAGCGGTCCAATTCCTGGGCTGCTGGCCCACCGGAATTGGCTTCCTTAATTCCCAACGTGAGAGGGCTCTTCCCCCCGACCGAGATTCTTCCGAGCTGGGGAGCCAGAGTTCCAGCCAAAGGCCCCCCGGCAATAATGAGCTTGTTTTCAGGTCCCAGAGGGTCCGCTGTCGGAGGTACTTCTTTATTCATGATTTTGGCAATCAAACCTCTCCCCCCTACGAGTTTCCACTCTTCCGGCAGATTTTCATAATGCCCTGCCAATTTATTCATATTAAGCCGCAATATCTTCATCTCCCTATTCCTCCTTTTCCAAATCATCATCGGCAAAAAATATTTGGAAAAACCAGTGCCTTATGATGCCAAGCGAAGCCCTGCACCGCCACATCCCACTTTGGTCTGATCAACCACCGGCAACGAGGGTTAAGAATTTAACCTCTTCGCCGTCCGTTAGCGGAGTGGCGGGAGAGTCAATGGCTCTGCCGTTGGCCATGGCAAAGATGGGTTCCTTAAATGAATTCGCCTGCCGATCCCAGAGAAGATCCGGGATAGAACGGCCGCATTGACGCCAGATCTCCTTCAGGAGGTCTCCATACGTGGCTTCCTGGGGTAGGTGCACCTCGACGGTTTCCTCCTGAATAAGTTCTGCCAAAATTCCAACGAAAGTGACCGTGATATGCATGTTCTTACTGAAATTGTGGGGTGTAAAGATCAATTTTGCTGAATCTTACCAAAAAAGGTTTTATCCTGTCAAGTCTTTACAATATAACATTATTTTAGCCCGACCCCAATCGACGGGATACTATCTTATCCCTGATTTTCCATTCCTTTTCCTCCCGTCGATTTACGCCTGACGACTTACGGATGGTTTCTTGAGATTTATA
>JAURYC010000025.1 GCA_030654105.1 Deltaproteobacteria bacterium | reverse complement strand
AACTCTTCCCGAATCTGTTTGGCCACCTCCGTTCCGCTGATAATTTTCGCGCCCATCTTTTCCTCCTTTATTTCTTTGCCACAGAGTTCACAGAGGTCACCGAGAAAGTTCCATTCGTGGGTAAAAGCAGGATTCAAAGCTTTATCTTTTGGGTTCTCTCGGTGTTCTCTGTGTCCTCTGTGGCGGAATAATCTTTAAAACAAGCCCTTCACCTTTCCGGTCTTTACGTCCACGTCGATCCTCCGGAAAGCCGGATCGGAACTGGTTCCGGGCATCAGGCTGATGGTTCCGGAACAGGGGCAAAGGAATTTCGCCCCCGAAAAAACCAATATATCCCGGATGGGTAAATTCCAGCCCTTGGGCACCCCTTTGAGGGCTGGATCATGGGAAAGGCTCAGGTGCGTCTTCACCATCATGGTGGCAAAATCCTTGAATTTGGGGTCCGCCTCATATTTTTTGGCCTTGGCTTCGGCATCCGGTAACCAGGAAACACCATTGGCTCCATACACTTTCTTGGCTATGGTCTCTACCCTTTGCCGTAAAGGCATTTCTAAGGGATAGAGGAACTTGAAATCCACCTTGTCGTTGCAGGCATCAATGACCGCATCCGCTAACTCCAGGGCTCCATCTCCACCATTGGCCCAGTGGGAGGAGACGGCCACGCGGGCTCCGGCTTGTTCAGCCGCTTTCCGCAAAACGGCAATCTCATCTTTGGTATCGGTGTGGAAGGAATTGATGCAAACCACCGGGTTAATTCCAGCCTGTTTGACGATGCCGATATGATGGATCATGTTGGCGACTCCCTTTTCCAGAAGGGGAATATTCTCCTTGGTGTAGGAAGGATCGAGAGGGAGGCCGGCAACCACTTTGGGTCCGCCGCCATGCATTTTTAAAGCCCGAACCGTGGAGGTAACCACGGCCACATTGGGGATGAGTCCGCTGTTGCGGCATTTCACATTCCAGAATTTTTCAAACCCGATATCCGCTCCAAAACCGCTCTCGGTCACATGGTAATCAAACATTTTCAGCCCGATCCGGTCACCGATGATGGAAGATTGGCCCACGGCAATGTTGGCGAATGGGCCAGCGTGAACCATGACCGGTTGCCCTTCCACGGTCTGCATCAGGGTGGGGTTGATGTTGGAAACCATCCAGGCACACATGGCACCGGCAACTTCCAGGTCGCTGGTGGTGACCGGGTTTCCTTTTTTGTCATAAGCCACGGTGATCTTGCCTAACCTTTCCCGGAGGTCAGCCAGATCCCGGACTATGGAAAGGATGGCCATGAGCTCGGAACCGACGGCAATGCCGAATTTGGAGGGCATCATGAACCCATCCATCTTCCCGCCGATGCCCATGATAATATTCCGCAAACCCTGGGCGCAGAAATCTATGATCCAGCCCATTTCCACGTTCTTGGGGTCAATGTCTAAACGTTTCAGCCCGCGTTTGGCCAATTGCTCGTCCGTGTAATTGGCCTCGTGCTGCATCCGGGCATTGAGGGCCACCATGGCCAAATTGTGGGCATTCATGATGGCGTTGATGTCGCCGGTCAGTCCCATGGAAAATTCGGTCAAGGGAATGGCTTGGGCGTTTCCGCCGCCGGCCGCGCTCCCTTTGATATTCATAGTAGGGCCACCTGAAGGCTGGCGGATGCATCCCCCAACATTTTTCCCTCTTTTCCCCAATCCTTCGATTAGGCCCATGCTGGTGGTGGTCTTTCCTTCACCGAGTGGCGTCGGCGTAATGGCGGTTACATCGATGTACTTCCCATCGGGCTTGTTTTGCAGACGGTTGATGATCTTCATGAAATCAAGTCTTCCCAACCTCCCATAAGGGATAATTTCATCTTTGGCCAATCCTAACTCTTTCTGGAAATCCCCTATGGACTTCAAATGCTCTTCGGCCGCTTCAGAAATCTGCCAATCGGCCATTTTAACTGCATCGTAAGCCATGCCTTAACCCTCCTTTTTTATTTTTTATGTTTTCTTTTTTATCGAAATTTTCTCAACAACAGCAAGACGCAACCTGTCCCTGCTCTCCATCAAGGTTGCGCCGAAAAATTGTCAGGAGAACTATCCCTTGAAGTCTCTGACCACCTCCCTCCTAAAACCCTTCTCTTCTCATTGCCCCATTACAATCCAGGGAATTCCTGGTAAAATTGAACCTTTTAAAATGGGGGTACGGAAATATTGGGAGGAGAGTAATGGGTGTTAAGCAAGAGAACGGAGCCTTGAGACGGCTATTCTCTTTTTTGCCCCAAAAAGAATAACAAAAAAGGACGAAAACCTTCCTTTCTAACCAGGGGTAGAACAGAAAAATCTTTAACCCCTGCCTTGAAAAGAACCGGCCTTTTTTAAACCATTATGATTGAGTTAACCAATAATTATGGGGCAACCAATTACTTCTCTTCGGGCTGAAAAAGCACTGAAAAAATGCTTCATTTCAAGCCCAAACCAAAAATGAATGATTATTCGTTCATTCGTTTATCATATGTGCAATATCTTGTCAAGATTTTTCCAGACTTTTCCGATATTTATTTTTAATAACCAATAAATTTTTGCCTCTTGCCAATAAAAATGTCCTGTGCCAGGATACAAAATGTGTAGATACATAAGATTAAGCCGAATTTTTCAGGGCTACGATATGAAAAAAATTAAAATAGCCGGAATCAGGCAGGTTTCCGATTTGTCTCTGATAGAAGTTCTCTCCTTACCCTTATGCACGTACAGGCCGACAAAAATTCTGAGTCCTTTGGCCGAAAACGGTATAAATTTAGAATTCATCGTGGGCCACGGCAGGAATGATGAAACGATAGACCTCACCCTCGGGGTTAAGCAAAATCAAATTGTTGCCGCTCTCGGTTTGTTGCAGGGATTGAAGGAAAAATTCGAGGTGGAAGAGATTCGTTCCCGGGATGGGGTGGGGATGATTTCTCTCTTCCCCCATGGAAGCCGGGCCGCGGTAATCGGAAATTTTTTCTCTGCTTTTCAAGATGCCGGGATCAAACTTTTCACCGTCACCTTTTCCCTTTCGGCTATCTCCGGCCTTATGGACGAGCGTTTTATCCCCGATGCTCTAAACGCTCTCAGTGAATATTTCGAGCTCCCCGGATAATTTTTAATTTTAGAGATGGCCAAGATCAAAATTCATAACCTTTTCTCTATTCCCGACCAGGCCTTTCTTACCATCCGGGTGGAAGAAAAAAAGGTAGAATTTCTGCCACCCATCCTCTATGCCCTTCGCGAAGAAGGAATTTCCATTCCTTTCATCGTGCAGTCCATCGACCGCAATGGAAATTTCATCCTTTCTTTGGCCACCTCCCAAAAGGACTTGGACTGGGTGAGGGCTGCTTTTCAGGAGGGACTTGACCTGCCGCAGTCGAAGGCAATCGAGGTCAAAAAGGGGGCTGTTTTAATTACTTTATATGGGCCTCATTTCGGTGAAATCCCAGGGATCGCCAGCCGCATTTTCTCTGCCCTGGCCGGCGAAGGAGTCGAAATTATTGCCCTGAGTGCTTCT
>JAURYC010000024.1 GCA_030654105.1 Deltaproteobacteria bacterium | reverse complement strand
GCATTGTCGATCGCAGCAATCGGCTCTTTCGTCGCCGGCACCTTAGGAGTCCTGGGGCTCACCCTGTTTGCACCCACCCTGGCGAATGTCGCTCTGGATTTTGGCCCCCCCGAGTTCTTTTGGATCGGGTTGTTGGGCCTTCTTTTATTATCGAACCTGAGTGGCCGGTCAACGCCGAAAGCGCTGCTTATGGCCACTCTGGGGGTTATGCTGGCTACGGTAGGAATGGATCCCATCTCAGGGCGCCCGCGTTTCAGCATGGGATCGTCCTCTCTGTTCGGCGGGTTCGAATTTGTTCCGGTTACCATGGGACTTTTCGGAGTGGCCGAAATTCTAAGCTCGTGTGCGGAACGGTTGAAGTCTTGGGAGGCTTTTAAGTTCCGCTTCCGGGACCTATACCCCAACCGCGAAGACCTACGCCGTTCTTTGGTCCCCATATTTCGAGGAGGAGTAGTCGGATTCCTGGTAGGATTGATCCCCGGCCCGGCCGCAGTGATGTCCTCGTTTGTTTCCTATGCCGTGGAACGAAAATTCTCCCGTCACCCGGAAGAATTCGGCCACGGGGCTATTGAAGGAGTCGCCGGACCGGAGTCAGCCAACAACGCCGCAACCGCCGGGGGACTGGTACCCCTGCTGGCCTTAGGCCTGCCCTTTGCCCCGCCCACCGCGGTGCTACTCGGTGGGCTCATGATCCACGGGGTCGTGCCGGGTCCACTCCTAATGCAGCAGCATCCCGACCTATTCTGGGGGGTCATCGCCAGCATGTATATCGGGAACGTTATTTTGCTAATTTTGAACCTACCCTTGGTCGGCGTTTTCGCGAGCATAACCCGGGTGCGGCCCGCTATTGTCCTTCCCATCGTGCTGGTTCTGTGCGTGATTGGAGCCTATGCTGTAAGCAATAGTGTGTATGACGTTTGGGTCATGCTGGCTTTCGGGGTGCTGGGTTTCTTCATGCGTCGGTTTGAGTTTGAGCCGGCGCCGGTCGTACTGGGGCTGGTTCTCGGCAGGATGCTGGAGAACTCCCTTCGCCAGTCCATGGTCATTTTGGAGGGCAATATCTGGGGCTTCTGGTCTCGTCCCATCTCCATGGTCCTGATCATCTTTGCTGTCCTGGCGCTGGTGCTGCCTCCGATCATCCGGCTTTCCGTATTTGCCAGGCAGAAAAAAACCTGAAGGCCGCCAAGTTGATGAACCTGGAAGAAGAGGCTGGGGCAATGGTTTTAAGGATCGCCACTTGGTTAAGAATTGATTCTTAAAGGAGAAGGTTGATGGGCAAGACGCTGGCGGAAAAAATATTAGGCTCCCGTGCGGGCCGCGATGTGCAAGCGGGAGAATTCGTCATCCCCACCGTGGATTTTGCTTACGCTCACGACGGAACGGGCCCGCTTACCGTTCAACAGATGAAAGCGATGGGGCTTGAGAAAATAAAGGACCCCGCGCGGAGCGCTATTTTTTTGGACCATGCTTCCCCCAGCCCCCGGCTCGAGCATTCGAATGACCATAAGCTTCTGCGGGCATTCTGCAAACGGACCGGGGCAATCCTTTCGGACATCGGGGGAGGCATCTTGCATAATGTCGTCAGCGAGAAATATGCGAAGCCGGGGGATGTAATCGTGGGGGCGGATTCACACAGCTGCACCCAGGGCGCTCTCGGCGCTTTTGCCACAGGAATGGGCTCCACCGATGTTGCGGTGGCCATGGCCTTCGGGTATACCTGGATGCGGGTGCCTGAATCGTTCCAGGTCGTCCTTAAAGGCAACCTGGCCAAAGGGGTTTACACGAAAGACTTCATCCTTTATTTTATTGGAATGATCGGGGCCAACGGTGCAACTTACAAGGCCCTGGAATTTTTAGGCCCCGGTACGAAAAATTTAAGTGTAGCGGCCCGGGCTACCATCGCCAATATGGCCGTGGAGTGCGGCGCCAAAGCAGGATTGTTCCCTGCGGACGAACAGACTAAGCTTTTTCTCCAGGAGCACGAGAGGGAAAAAGATTACCAGGAACTTGCACCCGATCCCGATGCCACTTACGAACGCAAGTTTGAATTTGACCTGTCCAGGATAGAACCCGTGGTCGCCTGCCCCCCTTTCGTGGATAAGGTCAAGCCGATCCGCGAAGTGGGGGAGGTGAAGGTGCATCAAGTCTTCATCGGCACCTGTACGAATGGTCGCCTTGAAGACCTTCATTGCGCTGCCCAAATCCTAAAAGGCCGCCGGGTCCACCCGGAGACCAGGCTCATCGTGGCCCTCAGCTCTCGAAAAGTTTATTTGGACGCCATGCGGGACGGAACCCTCCAAACCCTGATCGAAGCGGGCGGCATCGTGGCAGGCCCGGGCTGTGGGCCTTGCGTAGGCGTGCATGAAGGGGTGCTGGCTGACGGGGAAATCTGTGTGGGAACGCAAAACAGGAACTTTGAGGGGCGCATGGGAAACCCCAGGGGCTTTATCTACCTGGCTTCGCCCGCAACCGCCGCCGCCACGGCGATTGCCGGCCAACTAAGCGACCCGCGAGAATTTCTTTAATTACAGACGAGCGAGGTTCAATCATGACGATCAGAGGAAGGGCGTGGAAATTGGGGGATGGAATCACCACCGACCACATTTCGCCTGGAAGATTCTTTCATCTGCGGAGCAATTTACCGGAATTGGCCAAGCACTGTTTTGCCGACGTCAAGCCAGAGTTCGCTGCCAGTGTAAAGGCGGGAGATATTGTAGTGGGGGGTCAGAATTTTGGCCTCGGCTCCAGCCGGGAACATGCGCCGATCATCCTCAAACTCACTGGGGTTGGAGCCGTGCTGGCCAAGAGCTATGCCCGGATATTCTTCCGCAACGCCATTAATTCCGGATTGCCCACCCTAATCATTGATACTGACCAGATTCGGGAAGGGGATGAGCTGGAACTCAATCTGGCAACGGGCCAGGTAAAGGACCTCACCACCGGTGTTGAAATGATAGCGCCTCCCTTGCCTCCCGTAATGCGTACCATCATAGGCGATGGCGGACTCGTGGAACACATCAAAAAACACGGTGGGCTAAAGCTCGACGGGTAGAAACCTCTTTTATGAATTTCCGGACTGACCCATTTCATTTCACCTAATTTTGTCACCGCCCCTAAAAATTTACAAGAATTGCAGGTTTCGGCTTAGAACTTTTTTTATCTTATGATCCAGGGCTCGGCGGATGGTTTGGGCCAGGTCATTCAAGTCAAAAGGCTTCCTTCTCCGGTTTCCAAACAGCAGCGGAAATGGTCGGCGATGCCTGTTTTCACCAAAGGAGGAAAAGTAAGCATATTAATGGCCTGGGTGGCTTGTTTGGAGGGTGAACCGAGCATGGTCGATAATTCGGGGTTGACATCAATGATTTGACCTTGGGTGTCAATGGAAAGAATCCCCAACGGGGCATTTTCCACCAGCAGGCGGTACCGTTCCTCGCTCGAACGAAGGGCCTCTTCTCCTTGCTTTTGTTTAGCATAGAGTTGGGAATTGGCAATGGCGCCGACAATCTGAGCACCGATCCTTTCGGAAAGTTTCACATCGGCCTCTGTGTAGGCATCCGAATTCTTAGACTGAAAATTTAGAGCGCCGATTACTTCATTTTTTGAGATCAAAGGTATTAGCATACAAGATTTCATTAGAATGGATATGTTTGAGAGATTAAAGAGAGTTCGAAAAAAAGAAAAAGGATTTACATTGATTGAGTTTAAGATGAAAGGAGAGAGGGAAGACGGTTGGCTGGCTGTAATGTCCGGCATTATCCTGAATCTGGACGGTCAGGGAAATGTTAACAAAGTTCAGATCATCAGGGCTCATCGGATTCAGATAAATGTACCCGGATAGTTCCTTCCAAAAAGTTCTTACGGTTCGCCAACCCCCTGACTTTTTTCGATGCCGTATATATTTTATCTTTTTTCGGCCAGGTATAGAGCGGCATCCAGGCCGATGAAGTAAACCTGAATTCCCAATCCCATGATCACACCTTGGGCCGCAGGAGCGATCACGGAATGAATGCCCCTTTCATAATGATTGGATAAATGAATTTCCACGTAAGGAATTTTAACCCCTTTGATGGTGTCCCGGATGGATTGGCTGGCATAAGTAAACCCTCCCGGGTTCATCACCAGGACATCAATCTTATCATAGTAAGCTTTGATAATGCGGTCAATACACTCGCCCTCGGAGTTCGTATAGAAAATTTCCAGGTCGAACTTTTTGGCCTTGGCATAGTCCTGCATCATTTTGTCCAATTCTGCTGCTGTGGTCGTCCCGTAAATCTCCGGCTGCCGGATCCCCAACAAATTCATGTTGCTTCCCTGGATGAGAAGAATTTTGGGCATATTGCGCTCCTTTCTTTTGCATTCAAAAAGATTTTATAACAGGACTTTTCAATTTTTCAATCTCATTTTTTCTAATGCAATTGGAAGCCGTGTTCCAAGAGAAAAGAAAAACCTTTATCCTCTCCCCCTGGAAAGGGAGAGAGGGGAAGGTAAGGGGTCGTATGAAACTCATTTAAGGGAGGTAACCGAGAAAGGAATAAGACAACGACGAAAAGCAAAAGGGGAGAACCGAGCAGACTCTACATCCCTCTTCGCCCCGAGCCGCTTTTCATCCGACTTTTATGCGCATCTGTTTCCAGATGACAGCGCTTATATTTCTTTCCGCTGCCGCACCAGCAGACCTCATTGCGGCCCAGATCTTCCTTTTTTCTTTCGGTTTGTTTGTTGTTGAAAAAACGTTCCAGTATTTTCATCTTTCTATTGAGCATCTCCAATGGGCATTCTGTTATTGGCAATCCGCGACCGGTTTAATATCTTCGGCCGCCTCCGCCCCGGCCTCCCCTGAACCCGCCACCCTCGCCACCGCGGTTGCTACTACCGGGTCTCGGGCCTCCCTGATCCTTTTTAGGACGGGCTTCGTTGACGGTGATGGTGTTTCCAAGAAGACTTCCGCCATTGAATTTCTGGATGGCTTCTTGAGCTTCCTTTTCAGTTTCCATCTCTACAAACCCGAACCCTCTATTCAGTCCGGTGTACTTATCCTTGATGAGGGTAACGGATACGACCTTTCCTACTTCGGAAAAATTGGCTTTCAGGTCTTCTTCCGTGACTTCAATAGATAGGTTTCCCACGTATAGGTTCTTATTCATATCAACCTCCCTTGGTTTTTCCTTCCCCACCCCTCATCCAATGAGGATAGGTTGAATTAAAAATTCTCCGTAATTCTGCAGGTTGCACAGGAGAGGGGCCGGATTGCTCCCAATAAAAAAGCCGCGAAAGCTTTCAAGAGCTTCACGGCTTTTTTATTTCAACCCTAAACTCTTTACGACTCGAATAAATAATCCTACAATTTTTTGGGCAATGATGTCAATTGTTATTTCCCCCTTGCTCCCCCCGTTTTTTAGAACCACTTTTGTTGGAGTCTGGGTGGGGAGGGTACCAGGCGCCGGCAAAATCGGCCCCAGAACAACCCTTATTCCCCCCCCTACCAGAAATGGCGGAGGATTTTAGACGGGAAAGAAAACTTTCCTGGATCGATGATTACAGAAACTGATTGGTCACAGATTTTTAGTCCCTTTCCCACCGTATCCCATGGAAGGAATGCTGCCTCATTTGGCCAAGCCAGGGGCCCTCCCCGCCGGGACCGGCCTACCGCCCGGGATAAAAAGTCACCATTTTAAAATGGGGGTGGGCAAGTTGTTTTCCCATGCCTCCTGATTAAAACCCTGTCCTAACTCAATATACCAGAGACCTCCATTCGTTTGTAGTCATAGGAAAATCAGAACGACTCTCTTAAAAAATATGCTGAATGCAAAACACCTCTTTTCTTAAATCTTAAGAGCAACCTGCTCTCGTTTGCTAAGATGCTAAGAGGGCGCAAGAAGGTTTGAAAGGAACACATTCGGGCACCAGGAAAAAAGGTTAAAGAAGTTGACCAGAGGTTTAAAAAAAAATTGACAAAAAGATATTAAAATTGTATACAATGTTGTACTAAAAAAACGCCAATTGGGTTTCTTATAGTAACCGCCAACCGTATGTCAAGCGTTATTTCCACGAAAGTTGCCAGGGAACTGGAGGGAGCTATTCTCTCCGGCCAGCTCAAGCCCCGCGAGCGCCTCATTGAGATGGACCTGATTTCCCGGCTCGGGGGCAGCCGCACCGTGATCCGGGAGGCGCTGAAAAAGCTGGAGGCCAAAGGACTTGTCCGGACCATGCCCTACCGGGGGGCGATGGTGGCTGACCTGACTGTGGAGGAGGTTGAAGAAATATATTTTGTTAGGGTGGCCATTGAAAAGCTGGCGGCCCGGCTGGTGATTAAGAATATCCGTCCGGATGAGATTCAAAGCTTAAAGCAGCTTTCCAAGGGAGTCGAAAGCCACCTGCGCCGTAAGACGGATCAAATGATTGAAAAAGATTCGGAATTTCACCGGGCCATTTTCAAAATCTGCCGGAACCAATACCTGTATGACATGATTAACTATCTAAAGACCAAAGCCCACATCGTCGGCTACAATGCCTGGTCTTTGCCCGATCGTATTGAACAATCGATCCAGGAGCATCGCCAGATTATCGACGCTATCGAAGCGAAAAATGCATCTCAACTGGAAAAGCTGATTGTAAAGCATCTGACCTATTCCAAAAAAAGTTATTTGGCCCAGCTGAAAGGAACCAGGGGCCGGCTTGGGAAATCAAAGGAGAGAGACTTTGGCTGAAA
The DNA here is from genome assembly GCA_030654105.1 of Deltaproteobacteria bacterium. NCBI lineage: Bacteria > Pseudomonadati > Myxococcota > Myxococcia > Deltaproteobacteria bacterium. The sequence continues at coordinate 10,018 of JAURYC010000024.1, read as the reverse complement.
TCCGTATTTATCGAGAGCTTTGCAAGGGGGTAGAGGAGTGCGGCATTTGCATGGAAGTCTGCCCCAAAAAACTTTTTTCTTCCTCCGAAAGTTTGAACCGGAAAGGGTACCGACCCCCGCAGGTCACTCAACAAGAGGCGTGCACTCAATGCCAGAACTGCATGATTTATTGCCCGGATCTGGCGATTGCGGTTGAGCCCAAAAAAGCGGGGAAAGGGGCAAAAAAATGAAGGGGAAAAGGGTGCAGACTGGAAAATATTTCATGATGGGAAACACGGCCTGCGCTGAAGGGGCCATTGCCGCCGGTTGCGAATTGGCCGCCGGTTACCCGATAACGCCGGCCACGGAGATCGCCAACCGCCTGGCCGAGAGGCTTCCCCAGGTGGGGGGAGTGTTTCTGCAGATGGAAGACGAAATCAGCTCCATAGCCGCCATCATCGGGGCCTCCTGGACAGGAAAGAAGGTTATGACGGCCACTTCCGGTCCGGGCATCAGCCTGATGCTGGAAAATATTGGCTTTGCCGTGGGGGTGGAAACTCCCTGCGTCATTGTCAACGTACAGAGAGGGGCCCCAACAACGGGAATGCCTACGGCAGGGGTAGCCGGGGACATGGTTCAAGCCAAACGCGGCTCCCATGGAGATTATGAGATCATCGCCCTCTGCCCTTCCTCCCCGCAGGAGATGTTCGACCATACGGTGTTGGCTTTCAACTATGCCGAAAAGTACCGCACGCCGGTTTTCATCCTCTCCGATGCTTTCGTAGGGCATATGCGAGAGGAGGTAGTCATCCCGGATTCGGACCAGATCGAGGCCGTATACCGGAAAATTCCGGAACCCGGGGCTGATCCTCAAAAAATTAAAGGATTTCTCGACGAAGATGTGGCCCCCATGCCGATCTTCGGAAGGGGATTTAAGGCCCATGTAACCAGTTCCTGCCATGATGAATACGGGAAACGCAATCTGAGCGATCTTTCCGCGTTGGACCACTTTGTACGGATGCTGAGTAACAAGATTCTAAAACACCAGCATGAAATCATTCAGGTTGAAAAAAATTATCAGGACGCAGAAGTCGTTTTGGTCTCTTATGGGGCTGTCTCCCGGGCCGTTTCGATGGCGGCTATGCGGGCGAAGGAGGAAGGGCTGCCGGTGGGAACCCTGCGGATAATCACTGCCTGGCCCTTTCCGGAAGAAGAAATCGAATCCATGGCGAAGAAGGCCAAAAAGGTAATTGTTCTGGAAAACAACCTGGGTCAGCTCTATCCTTATATCAAAGCAGCCGCGGCCCATTACGCCGATGTTTATTTCCTGCCGCCCCGCGTCCTCGGGGAAATTCATGATCCGGAAAATATCCTGAAAAAGATCCGCGAGGTAATTCCATGAGTGAATTGGTTCACCCTCTGCATCGGTTTATCCGTCCTTCCGTCACCTCGACCACCAATTGTCCTGGATGTGGCAATGGCATCGTTGCTCAGGCCATCCTCCGGGCCATTGACGAATTATCCATGGACTTGGATGATTTTATTTTTGTATCCGGGATCGGCTGCTCGGCCTGGATTCCCAGCCCCTTTTTCAACGCCGATGTTCTGCACACGACCCACGGCCGGCCCATCGCTTTTGGTTTGGGCATCAAGATGGGACTGCCGGAAAAGAAAGTCATGGTGATCAGCGGCGATGGGGACCTGGCGGCCATCGGTGGCAACCACCTCATCCATAATGCCCGGCGCAATATAGAGATGATCGTAGTTTGCCTCAATAACAGCATTTATGGCATGACCGGAGGACAGGCCGCCCCCACTACGCCCATGGGGCTGAAAACGACAACGACACCCTATGGTACTTTTGAAAACCCCTTCGACATTGCCCATCTGGTGATGGCGGCCGGGGCTTCTTTTGTTTCGCGGTGGACTACCTACCACCCCAGGCAGATCACCACCACGCTCAAGAAAGCGATCCAGAAGAAAGGCTTCTCTTTCCTGGAAGTCATCACCCAGTGCCCGGTTCAATTTGGGAAAAAGACGGGCTCGGGCAGTTCGGTTCAGATGCTGCGGGAGTATAAAGAGAAGGCCATCTCCGTGAAGGAAGCGGCCAAACTTTCCGAGGAGGAGCTGCAGGAAAGGATTGTGGTCGGGGAGCTGGTGAATAAGGAAAAGCCCGAAATGGTCGAGGAAATCATGAAGATGAAGGCCAAAGCCTATGGAGTGAAAGAATGAAGCGAACGGAGATCCTGATCGGGGGAGTGGGTGGACAAGGGGTGATCCTGGCGGGAATTCTCCTGGGAACCGCCGCCACTCTTTTTGACAATAAAAAAGCGGTGCAGACGCAGGCCTACAGTTCCGAGCAAAGAGGCGGGATGGCCAAAGCCGAAGTGATCCTATCCGGTGATCCTATAACGGATCCCCAGGTCCGGAGGCCGGACATCCTGATCGCTCTGGCTGAAGATGCGGTGAATAGACACCTGCATAAAATTAAGCCCAACGGAATATTGGTGATCGATTCTGACCTGGTACAGGAGGTTAACCCCGGCGATTATCAGGTCCTGAAAGTTCCTGCAACCAGCATGGCCGAGCAAGAGGGCAACATCGTAGTGGCCAACCTGATCATTCTGGGGGCGCTGATCAAAAAAACCGGCATCCTTTCGGTGCCGGCCATGGAGAAAGCGATTGAGGCCAGTGTGCCTCCCCAAGCCAAGACCCTGAACCTCAAAGCTTTTCGCCGGGGGCTGGAGTTTAAAGTTTAAAATAATTTTTAGGACGCAGATAAATGCAGATTTGCAGGATATTACCACTTAAAGGGTGTAGGGTGTAGAGCGTAGGGGGAAAGATTTATTTCTAAAAGTAATATAATAATCCGCGTGAATCTGCGAAGATCCGCGTCCCATTCCATTGAAAAACAGGAGGGTGAAACATGGCTGTTAAAACATTTCCGGAATACTTAGAGAGTTTGAGAAAAATGAAGCCCACTGCCTACATGTTCGGCGCGAGAGTTGAAAATGTGGTGGATAACCCGAGGATTCGGGGGGGGATCAACTCCACCGGCGCTACTTATGAACTGGCCAACTTGGAAAAATACCGGGATCTGTTGACGACGGTATCTCCCTTCACCGGAGAGCGGATCAACCGGTTTACCCTGCTGCCGCAGTCCATCGAAGATTTGGTGGCCCGGGTGAAGATTAACCGCATCCTCGGGGCCTATGTGGGAACGTGCCATCAACGCTGCACTGGCCTGGACTGTATGGCTGCCCTCTCCATCGTTACTTTCGATATTGACAAAAAACACGGCACACCCTATTACAACCGTTTTCTGGATTTCTTGAGGTACATGCAGAAGAACGACTTCACGGCTAATGCCAGCGTGACGGATGTGAAGGGAGATCGCAGTTTAGCTCCCCACGAACAGCCCGACAAGGACCTATATCTTCGGGTGACGGAGAAAACCAAAGATGGCATTGTCGTAAAAGGGGCCAAGGTGCATCAAACCGGCTCCTTAAGTGCCCACGAACTGATCGTGCTTCCGACCCGGGCGATGGGAAAGGGAGACGAAGATTATGCCGTTGCCTTTGCAATTCCTGCTGACACCAAGGGGGTCATTCATGTCGTCGGCCGGAACACCATGGACACCCGCGAAATCGAGGGCGTGGACTGCGGCAACATCCGGTACAGCAAGTACTGCCCGACGGTCATCTACGATGAAGTATTCGTACCCTGGGAGCGGGTTTTCATGTGCGGGGAGATCGAATATACCGGGGAAATCGTCAACCGGTTTTCGGCTTTCCATCGCCAGTCGCATGGCGGCTGCAAAGCGGGCAAGGTCGATGCTATGACCGGCGCCGCCCTCGTGATGATGGACTATAATGGAACTTCGAAAGTGACCCACCACAAGGAAAAGATCATCGACATGATCCATATGGCGGAAACCCTCTATGGCTGCAGCTTGGCCGCCTCTTATGAAGGGAAGAAAGAGGCTTCAGGCACCTATTTCATCAATTCGGTCTTGGCCAATGCTTCCAAAATCCACGAAGGCAAACAGATGTCCGAGATGATTCGCCTGCTGGTCGACATCGCCGGCGGTTATGTGGCTGATTTGCCCTCGGACCGGGATTTTAACAATGCCGAGGTGGGCGGGTTATTGAAGAAATATTTACAGGGGGCCGTTGGCGTTCCGGTGGAGAACCGGATTAAGATGCTGCGCTTAGTGGAGAAGTTAGCCATGGAGAGTGCCGATACCGTTTCTGATCTTCATGGCGGCGGATCCCCGGCCGCCCACCGGCTGACCATCATGCGGGAATCGGATTTGAACGCCAGGAAGAACTGCGCCAAGCGTTTGGCCGGGATTGAATAAGAACGCGATCGATACAAAATTCCCCCTTGCCTCCTTTGCATAAAAGGAGGTTGGGGGGATTTCTCCAGGGAATGCCGAGCTTGCTATGACAACTTTCTTTTTTCGTTCACTATAGACAATCCGAAATCGGCGCATTACCTCCGATGAAAAAGCCGGCACCTTTAAAGGTGCCGGCACTCCCTTTTAAATTTTGCATTCACCTTGACTCACCATGGCCAATTTTGTATATTCCTATCGTAATGTAGGCTTTTCCTGAGAGAAGAATTTTAAAAATTTCAAGGCATTATTAGGAGTGTCCTTAAAGATCGGAAAAAGAGCTATAAGGATTGGGAATGGCAATCTATTAACGAAGTAGTTGCAAAAAATCTTGGTTATGCATCTTCGAGAATGGCAAAGAAATCGATGGGAGAAGAAGCCTTTTCAAGGGAGGTATCTGAATACGCCATAAATAAAGCAGATCGCGTGTTCAGATCGGCATCCGTTACGGGAGGGGCGCGCCAGAAACGGCTCGGAACTCTGAAAAAATCGGAAAACGAAAGGGATAAAGTCTTCAGGCACCCTAACGATGACATGGACTACTACTTTATTGGTGGAGAGCGGGTACTTTTTTGCGATGAAAGACTTGTAGAAATCGATGGTAAACGTCTTCCCGGCGAAACTATTACAGATATTTGGACCGATATTTCGTGGGAAGGGATTGCCAAAGAAGGTGGAGTTGACTTTCCCAAAGGGAAAAAACCAGAGCAACTTTTGAGGAGGGTAATAGAGCTTTCAACCAAAAAAGGTGACTTAGTCCTTGATTCCTTCGCCGGTTCCGGTACCACCGGCGCGGTCGCTCACAAGATGGGGCGGCGCTGGATTATGGTGGAGTTGGGGGAGCATTGCCATACGCACATTATTCCGCGGCTCAAGAAGGTGATTGATGGGCAGGACCCTGGAGGCATCACCAAAGCGGTGGACTGGAAGGGTGGGGGTGGATTCCGCTATTACCGCCTCGCGCCTTCGCTCCTGGAAAAGGACAAGTGGGGGAACTGGGTGATCAGTAAGGAGTTCAATGCCGCCATGCTGGCTGAGGCGGTTTGCAAGCTGGAGGGGTTTGTCTATTCGCCGAGCGACGCTGTCTATTGGCAGCATGGCCATTCCACGGAGCGGGATTTCATTTATGTGACTACGCAAAAACTAAGCCATGAGCAGCTCCAACAATTGAGTGATGACGTAGGGTACCAGCGCACGCTTCTCGTCCTTTGCTCCGCCTTTCGGGGCAAGGCCGACCGTTACCCCAACTTAACGGTGAAGAAGATCCCGAAGGCGGTGCTTGCCCGCTGCGAATGGAGCCATGACGATTACAGCCTAAGGGTCGAGAACCTGCCCAAAGCGCCGCCCAAACCGGGTCAGATGGAGCTTGAGCTATGAAGCATCCCGTTAAAAACAAAGATGTGTACCTGCGAATCCGGCAGATTCTCGAATCGGCGCGCCTTACTGCCGCGCGATCGGTGAACACCGCGCAGGTTATGGCCAATTGGCTTGTCGGGCGGGAAATCGTTGAGGAGGAGCAAAAAGGAGAACGGCGGGCAAATTATGGCGAGCAGTTGATCGCTGAGTTATCGGAGAATCTGACACGGGATTATGGAAGTGGTTATTCCATTCAGAGCTTGAAGTATATCCGGCAGTTTTATCTGACCTATTCCAGGCTGGTCGGTAATACTGAGATTGGCCACGCTCTGCGTGGCCAATCTACAGGGAGAGAATTCGAGGCGACGGAAAAAGTCCACGCGCTGCGTGGAAAATCTAGTGTGGTTGGCATTCCCGATGCATTGCCTCGGAAATCGACCGCGCCTTCTGTTTCGCCTGGTCTTGAAATTGGCCACGCACTGCGTGGCCAATCTTGGCAACCCGGCCGACTCCACCCCAATCTGTCCTGGACCCATTATCGAACCCTCCTGCGTGTAGATAAGGAAGAAGCCCGAGCCTTCTACGAGATCGAGGCCATTCGGAACAATTGGTCGGCCCGCGAACTGGAACGGCAGATCAACAGCCTGCTGTATGAAAGGCTGGCCCTGAGCAAAGATAAGAAAGGCCTGATGCGGCTGGCGAAGAAGGGTCAAGAGATACAAAGGCCCATCGATGCTTTCAAAGATCCAGTTGTCATGGAGTTCCTCGGAATGCCTGAGGTACCGAAACTCGTGGAGTCGGATCTGGAACAGGCTCTGATCAACAACCTTCAGACGTTTCTGCTGGAACTGGGCAAAGGGTTCGCGTTCGTCTCCCGTCAGGAGCGAATTACCCTTGATGGCGACCACTTTTACATCGACCTGGTCTTCTATCATACGGTCCTCAAGTGCTTCGTGCTCATTGATCTCAAGGTCGGCAAGCTGGCTCATCAGGATCTGGGCCAAATCCAATTGTATGTCAATTACTACGATCGCGAGCGCCGGACGGAGGGAGATAATCCCACGCTGGGGCTGATCCTTTGCACGGATAAGAATGATGCTGTCGTCCGCTATACCCTCGGGCCGGACCAGGAGAAAAAAATCTTCGCAAGCCGGTATAAATTGTACCTTCCGACGGAGGCAGAGCTCCGGGCGGAGCTGCGGCGTGAATTAAGGCAATTGGGCCCGATTTCCAACCCCGGGAGGAAAACATGAACCGCCATGTTTTTGCGATTGCAGGGCGGTTGAGTCGTTACCACTGGTATCAGCAGGACGAGCTTGATGGGCGGATTCATAAGTTATGTCCGTCTTGCCTACCGCTTCAACTTCTTTGTTGGGTCGGAGAACTAAATATAAAGAATACGAAGTAAGGAGGATACCAAAATGCGCGAAGATTTAGAAATCTTGCAGGGGGCGGTGGATATGCATATTCATTCAGCGCCCAGCTTGTTTCCCCGGCTCGTGGATCATGTAGAAGCTGCCGGGGGGCTAAAAATTTTGGATGGAAAGGAGTCGTTTTAAAGAACCTCTAAAGATGACGTTCCAGGATAATCCATCATACCTTGTGAATATTTAAGGCGGATAATTTAATTGTATAGGAAATTCCTTTTTGGACACGGATGTACACAGAAAGTCGCTTAGCGCTTAGCGCTATGCGCATAGCGTCTTTTTTATTTCGGTGGTTATCTGCGTAAATCTGCGTCCTATTAAATTTAACGTTTGATCCATTGGGATTGAATACCGAAAGGAGACGGAAATGTATGGATGGCGGGGAAAGATCCTGCGGGTTGATCTGACGAAGGGTGAGCTGAAGGAAGAGAATTTAGATGGGAAGGTGGCCAAAGATTACATTGGCGGCCGCGGCCTGGGCATCTATTACCTGAATAAAGAGGTCGACCCCAGGATCGACCCTTTGTCTCCTGAAAATATGCTGATTATGGCTACCGGCCCGTTGACCGGTACTTCCGCCCCGACCGCCGCCCGCTATATGGTCATGACCAAAGGCCCGCTAACCGGAGCCCTTACCTGCTCGAACTCGGGCGGACAGTTTCCCAAGGAGTTGAAAAGGGCGGGTTTCGATGCTTTAATAGTCACCGGCCGGGCGTCCACCCCGGTCTATCTATGGATCGATAAGGGGCGGGCCGAACTGAAGCCAGCAGATCACCTTTGGGGTAAGATGGTTCCGGAAACCACCGACCTATTGCTTAGCGAGACGGACCCCAAAGCTCGGGTGGCCTGCATAGGACCCGCAGGGGAAAAGTTGGTTTTGTTTGCCGCCATTATGAACGACAGATACCGGGCAGCCGGTCGTTCAGGCGTGGGGGCGGTTATGGGGTCCAAAAACCTCAAAGCGGTCGTGGTCCGGGGAGAAGGCCTCGTCCCCGTAGCCGACCAGGCGCGTTTCAAGGAAATCCAAAATCGGGTCATGACCAAGTTCACCCAGGCGGCGAAGGCCGCTCCTTCTCCTTTGAGTCAACACGGCACAATTGGGGTGATGACCCCTCTTACCCAGAAATACGGGGTTTTGCCGACGAAGAATTTTCAGCAGGGCACGTTTAACGGCTGGCAAGCCATCACGGGTCAAACCCTGACCGAAAAATACCTCCAAAAGACTGTAGCCTGCTGGGCCTGCCCCATCTCATGCGGCCGGTTCACCAAAGTCGAGGAGCCAGGTTTTGAAGGGGAAGGAGAGGGGCCCGAGTATGAAACCGCTTTTGCTCTGGGGGCCCTCTGTATGGTCGATAACCTCGCCGCCATAACCAAAGCCAATTATTTATGCAACGATCTGGGATTGGACACGATGACCATGGGGGCGACCATCGCCTGCGCCATGGAGCTTTTCGACCGCGGTTTTCTAACGGCAGAGCGAAGCGGCGGACCGCTTCCCTGGGGCGACGGCCGGAAATTGGTTGAATTGGTAAGGATGACCGGCCTGCGGGAAGGTTTTGGCAATGAATTGGCCGAAGGCAGCTACCGATTGGCGCAACGCTATGGCCATCCGGAACTGGCCATGGTTTCCAAGCGGCTGGAGTTGCCTGGTTATGACCCCAGGGGCCTTCAAGCCCAGGGCCTGAATTATGCCACTTCACCTATCGGCGGCTCCCACTGCCGGGCGCATATGGCCTATTGCGAAATGGTCGGGATTCCCAAGCCCGTCGATCCCCATGAATGGAAAGGCAAGGCCCGGCTCGTCAAACTCTGGCAGGACGTTTTCAGTATCATCGACTCTGCCGGACTCTGCCTCTTTTTCACCGTACGGAACCTTCTGCGGCCGGAATTGGAAGTTCTTCCGGATGGTATCCTGGAATATCTGAACGCCGTTACCGGCGCCGAATATTCGCTTGGTGAACTGGTAAAAGCCGGCGAACGGATCTGGAACGCCGAACGGCTATTCTTGCACAAAGCCGGTTTTTCCCGCCAAGATGACAGCTTGCCCCACCGGCTGACCCACGAGCCGCTACCGGATGGGCCGGCCAAGGGGAAAGTTGTCCATCTCGAGGAAATGCTGGATGAGTATTACCTGGAGCGAGGCTGGAGCAGGGAAGGCATTCCCACCGCAAACAAGCTCAAGGAGCTTGGGTTAAATTGATCCGACGGCGGCTTAGCCTATGATGATCGACGTCCAGCTCTTTGGTTATTTGGCCAAGTATTCTCCGGTGGAAAAAGAGAATTTCAAATTGGAATTGGACCCGGATGCGACCGTAGGCCTGCTTGGGGATAAAATAAAGATTCCAGCTGAGGTTGAAAAAATGATCTTAGTAAACGGGCACCAGGCCAACTCTTCTACCCTGCTGGCAGATGGCGATGAGGTGTTTATTTTCGCACCCGCAGCCGGGGGGTAAAGAAAATTTTTTCTGCGTTTATCTGCGCTAATCTGCGTTCTAATAATTATGGAAGGAAATTTTATGGGGCAGAATGATTTTCAAAGGGTCGCATTCGAAGATTTAAAGAATTTTTGTCAACAAGCCTATATCAAAGCCGGCGTGGTCCCCGAAGAGGCAGAGATTGTCGCGGACCTTCTGGTTCGTTCCGATCTCCGGGGGATTGAAACCCACGGTGTGACCCGGCTTCCGATCTATATCCAAAGACTGCAGAAGGGATACGTACGGGCGAAATGCCAGCTTACGGCGGTCAAAGAAAAAGGGGCAACCGCCTTCATGGAAGCTCATGGCTCCATGGGACACATTGTGGCCTACCGCTGTATGGAAAGAGCTATCAAAAAGGCGGAGGAATACGGCATCGGGTGGGT
>JAURYC010000023.1 GCA_030654105.1 Deltaproteobacteria bacterium | reverse complement strand
TGGACCCTGTTTTTTTAAATTATGAAAATTCTGTTGCTCCTTTGGCGAAAATGAGTATGATAAAGACCAAACAGGCGCAGAAAGGAATCCCAAACAGGACATGGGGGTGAGTCCATGATGAAATGGGAATATATGGTCAGGAAAACGGATTTCAAATCCTTAACCCAGCCTTCTTTTTTGGAATTGGAAAGAACGAGGCTAACTGAGCATGGAGAAGAAGGATGGGAATTGATCTCTGCGGTTCCTTCCCAGAATGGTGATGCGCTCATTATGTTCTTGAAACGTCCTCTGGAAGAGACCGCGGCCAAAACCTAAGGTTGCAAAAGTAAAGGTAAATTTCAAAAAGGAATGGTAGTAACCCGATTCCTGGCTTGCTAAGTTTTTCACCTGTCAAACAGTTGACTATTGAGTTATTGCTTGACAAGAAATCCCTTCTTACCTGAATCCTTGAAGGTTAAAAAATATAAATAAAATCGTATAATTAACAACAAATTGAGGTTTACTTCTTTGTTGGCATGCTCATTGCTCCTAAAATCATAAAAGTTGAAGGGTTGTTTTGGATAAAAGTCATGTCAACAAGGCAATTTAACAACGCCCATGACGCCTAATGAAACAAAATAGTTATAAATATCAATTAATTGTCTATTACATAAGGAAGTTACTGTTAAATGTTATTTAAGAGTATTTTTGGACAATCCCCCGGGGGGAGACATAAACAATGGCGGTGAAGAAGGAATGGGTCTTAGGCCTGAAATCAAGGCCCTGGCCCAGATCAGTGCGGAGATCAACGCTCAAAAGGACTTGGACACACTCCTGAAACTCGTCGCCCGAGAATCCCTCACCTCTCTGCAAGCCCACCGCTCTACCATCTTCATCGCGAATGAAAAGAACAATGGCGTTCTGAAGACCCAATTTACCTTTGCTTCCGATCCATTAAACGAACAGGTTGGCCTGTTTGAGGAAAAAGAGGTAACCCGGAAAGTCCTCAAGCAGAAGAAACCTTTCTGGCTCAAAGAACCGAAGGATTTTTCCGAGTTTTTTAAATACGAGGCACGGGAACGAAAGATTACTTCACTGATCAGTATCCCTCTTGTGCTCCAAGGCAAAGCGACCGGAGCCATCAGCGTAGTTGTGATCAACGGCGGGAAAAAGTTCGACAAGGGGAGCTTCCAATTACTTTCCATCTTTGCCAATCAAATTTCCATCGCCATGGAAAATGCTTATTTGCGCGAAGAGATCCACAGAGGAATCAATTTTCGCAAAGATTATGAGCGATACCTGGACGATATTTTAGTGCAATTGCACACCCTTTCGAATGGAGAACAGCGGCGGATCGAAGAACATATTGGAAGCTTGTTTAAAACGGAAAAAACCGATGATAAACAATCGGCAGAACTTCCTGTAGAAGAAAAAGTTGATAAAATAGACGGGTCTGTTGCCCTGACCGGGGAATTGGGTATTGATCGCCAGCAAGGAGAGCCGGTGGACGAAATATTAAGGGTGGCGATTGAGGACGGATCTTTGAGCATGGCCGATGACCTGATTGGCGGAGGCGTATTTATAAGGACGCCCGACCCGCTGGATCTGGGAGATCAATTTCCCATGAAGCTCTATTTATCCCCTGGCGAGGTGCCGATCGAAGCCACTTGCAAAGTTATCTGGTCGAATAAATATGGGCATGAAACCAAGGATTTGCGCCGGGGCATGGGCGTGAAGTTCATAGACCTCAATCCCGAGGTTCAGAGGCGAATCGAAGAATCCCTGCAGGCCCAGAAACTCAAATGGAATAAATCTCAGGCCATGGAAAAATCGGCCTAGACCGGCCCGGGAAAAAATAATCAAAAATAGGCAATTTTTTTCTTGACAGCCAATTCTCTTCTGTGATATAAAAAGACCATATTAAAATATTAAAATAGGAAATGGAAATGAATCAGCGTTGCAAATTTGAATTTATTGACGGGTATTACTTTGGGTGGTTTTATTACGCCGGGGTCTGCCCGCCGCCTGGAAGCTGATCGACATATTCAATGATTGATCAGGGCCGTGGGTAGACAGAATGCTACCCACGGCCTTTTTATTTTGAGCCGTGGGATTTCTTCTCACGGCTTTTTTATTTTAGGGAATTTTCGCCACAGAGGACACTGAAATTCGCTAAGCGCTTAGCGCTATGCGCATAGTGTATGCAATATTCCATTTCCAGAGCGGCGTGCTCTGCGGTGAAAAATTAATCGGCAGGGATTAATAAAAAAGGAGGAGGGAAATGGTAGGGAAAAAAATACGGATGGAAAGAATCATGGATCGTGATTCGGGGAAGACGGTGATTGTACCCATGGACCATGGCGTGACTCTCGGTCCCATGGCCGGATTGACCGACATGCGTAAAACCATCAACGCTGTGGCCTCGGGAGGGGCCAACGCCATCGTTATTCACAAAGGTCTGGTGGAGGCCGGGCACCGCCGCGGCGGCAAAGACGTGGGGTTGATCATTCACCTTTCGGCGAGCACCTGCATGGCGCCCGATCCCAACTGCAAGGTTTTGGTGTGCGGCGTGGAAGAGGCCATTAAATTGGGGGCGGATGCGGTCTCCATCCATGTAAACCTCGGGGCGGAAGATGAGAAATCCATGCTGCAAGACTTCGGGCGAGTCGCCCGGGAGGCTTCGGAATGGGGAATGCCCCTTCTGGCCATGATATACATGCGTGGCCCGAAAGTGAAGAACGGGTACGATGTGGGTGTGGTCAAACATGCGGCCCGCGTGGGGGCGGAGTTGGGAGCAGACATTGTGAAAGTGCCTTACACCGGCTCTCCGGAAAGTTTCCGGGAGGTGGTGGAGGGATGTTTCGTCCCCGTAGTCATTGCCGGAGGGGAGAAGATGGAAACGGACCGGGACATCCTGGAAATGGTCAAAAATTCCGTAAAAGCGGGAGGTGCGGGCGTTTCCATCGGGAGGAATGCTTTCCAACACCGCGACCCGGAGAAAATTATCCAGGCCATTACCAAATTGGTGCACAACGACGTATCGGTCGAAGACGGACTGAAAGAGCTGGCGGCTTGAGCCCGGGGGAAGATGGGTGAAAAAAATGAAACAGGTATGGGTGAAAATAATTCCTTGGGGCGCAGAATTGGCCCAAGCCGCAATGGAGAGCGGAGCGGACGCTCTCTGGGTTGAGGCCGGTATTCGCTCGGAAGTGAAAAAGATGGGCCTCATTCCTACCGTGGCCGAAGACGGAGATTATGTGCTGGGGCGGGATGTGGTGGAAAAAGAGGTTGTGGAGAAAAAGGATGAAGAAGAGATTGTCAACCTGAGTTTCTCCAAGAAAGTGGTTGTGAAGGGAAAAGACTGGACGATTATTCCCCTGGAAAATTTATTAAGCCGGGCCGGAAACATTTTTGTCGAGATTACCGATCTGCAAGATGGACAAACGGCCTTTTCCATCCTGGAAAAAGGTGTGGATGGGGTTGTGCTCAATCAATCCGATCCCCAAAAAGTGCGCCAGATCATCCGCCAGCTTAAGGCCGAAAATGAACGGTTCGAACTCTGGCCTGCCCGGGTAAAGAACATTAAACCCCTGGGTCTGGGAGACCGGGTCTGTGTGGATACGTGCTCGGCGATGGTGCCGGGAGAAGGCATGCTGGTCGGCAACAGCAGCCAGGCCCTTTTTCTCGTTCATTCCGAGAGCCTGGAGAACCCTTTTGTGAACCCCAGGCCTTTCCGCGTCAACGCCGGGCCGGTGCACGCTTATATCCGCTTGGCCAACGGACAAACCAAATACCTTGCGGAGGTTCGCGCGGGGGATCAGGTTCTGGTGGTGAATTCTGAAGGTAAAAGTTATCCGGCCGTAGTGGGGAGGGCCAAGGTGGAACGGCGTCCCCTGGTTTTAGTCGAGGCGGAGGAAAACGGACAGAGGATTTCCGCCATCCTGCAGAACGCCGAAACGATCCGGCTCACCCAGCCAGGGGGGGAGGCCATTTCTCTGGTTGACCTGAAAGAAGGAAGCGAAGTCCTGGTATACCGGGAAGGAGCGGCAAGACACTTTGGGGTCCGGATTGATGAAACAATTTGCGAGAGATAGAGCCCCCGGAAAAATCTGCCTGCCCATTGTCGAGACAACTGCGGAGAAGGCTATCCGGGCCATGGCCAGGGCCAGCCAGCTGGCTGACCTTATTGAGCTGCGGGTGGATTATATGAAGAATCCGGGATGGGAACTTCTTTTAAAGGGACGAGAGAAGCCTTGTATCGTCACCAACCGCCGCAGGGAAGAAGGGGGCAGGTACAGAGGAGATGAAAAGAGTCGGCTGGCTATTTTGCGGCAGGCAATCTGTTTAGGTTCCGACTTCGTAGACTTGGAGATGGAAAGCGGAAGATCAGCTATTTTTGAACTGATGGAAAATAATATAAAAACGCGGTTGATCCTATCCTTCCATGACTTTAAAAAGACACCGCCATTGAAGGAACTGCACGGTATCTGCCGGCGCATGATTCGCTATGGGGCGGACGTAATAAAGATCGTTACTTTTGCTCAATCCTGGGAGGACAACCTGAAAATTTTATCCCTCATTCCTTACGCCTTAGAAAGGAAAAAGAAAGTTGTGGCTTTGGGCATGGGTGAAAAAGGGAAGATGAGCCGGATTTTTGCTCCCCTGATGGGAGCGGCATGGACGTATGCTTCCCTGGACAGGAATCGAACTTCCGCTCCCGGGCAGTTAACCGTTCGGGAACTAAAGGAGATCTGGGGAAGGTTGAGATGATCGATGCCCAGACCCAACTCTACGGTGTCATCGGGAAACCCGTGCGGCACAGCCTGAGCCCGATCATCCACAACGGGGCATTCCGGAGGATGGGGTTGAACGCGGCTTATCTGGCCTTTGAAGTCGAAAATCTTTCCGCAGCAATAAACGGGATCCGGGGGCTGGGAATTCGGGGGGTAAGCGTGACGATTCCCTTTAAGACCGCCATCATCCCTTTTCTGGATCAGCTGGAGGAGGTGGCCGGAAAGATCCAGGCTGTGAATACGATCTGCCATGAGGGAGGAAAGCTGATTGGCCATAACACGGACTGGCGCGGAGCAGTGGAAGCTCTGGAGGAAAAAATTGACCTGCGGGAGAAAAAAGTTCTCCTTTTGGGAGCTGGCGGAGCGGCCCGGGCCATTGCTTTTGGTCTGAAGGAACGGGGCTGCCAGGTTTTTATTGCTAACCGCTCGCTGGAAAAAGGCCAAAAGCTGGCCGCAGCCATGGGGTTTGCCTGCCTCCCTTGGGCGGCAATCAACGGGCTGGACGTGCAGGTGATCATCAATGCTACAGCGGTGGGTATGCACCCGCAGGATTCAGAAACTCCTTGGCCTAAGGAACTTTTAAAAGAAGGGATCGTGGTGATGGATATTGTCTACCAGCCCGTGCGGACGAAGTTTCTCCATGAGGCTGAAGAGCGAGGCTGCCGGACGATCGATGGCTTGGAAATGCTTGCCCGGCAGGGAGCTGCGCAAATAGAGATCTGGACGGGGAAGAAGCCGGATATCCGACCCATTAAAAGAGACCTGCAAAGGGCATTGAGATAAGCTTGTAGCTGGAAGCTGAAGGCTGACAGCTTCTTAGATGGAAAAACGATGATCGAGATTAAACCACTGAATCATTGTGACGCCGTTGTGGCCATTCCCGGGTCGAAAAGTTACACCCACCGCGCCCTGATTGCCTCGGCCTTGGCTGAAGGGGAGTCCGTTTTGTTCAACGCTTTGCGGAGTGAAGATACCAAGCATACCGCGCAAGGTCTGGAAAAATTCGGCATTAAGATCGCTTGGGAAGAAGATTCTATCCATGTTCAGGGTAAAGGGGGGGTGCTGAAGGCGGGAGGAGAAAAAATTTACGTGGGGGATTCCGGAACCTCGATGAGGTTTTTGACGGCGTTGGCGGCCTTGAAGAATGGACGCACCGTGCTGGATGGCAGCGAGCGGATGAGGGAGCGACCGATGGCCGAACTGCTGGGAGGGTTGGTCTCGCTGGGAGTCAAAGCTTATTCTTTAGAAAGAAATGGATACCCGCCCGTAGTCGTAGATTCTCAGGGCCTTGAGGGCGGAGTTGCCAGGATCAAAGGAAGCGAGAGCAGCCAGTTCCTTTCCGCCCTCTTGATGGTCGCGCCCCTGGCCCGGGCAGACGTCCGGCTGGAGGTAACCGGGCGATTGGTTTCCAGGCCTTACGTGGACATCACCCGGGGGGTAATGGCTGATTTCGGCGTAGAGGTTCAGAAGGAGGAAGGTGATTCCTTTTTCGTCCGGGCAGGACAGCGTTATTCTCCCAGGCAATACCGGGTTGAAGGGGACGCCTCCAATGCCTCGTATTTCTTGGCGGCAGCGGCCATCACCAGTGGAAAAGTAAGGGTTGAAAACTTCCGCCCCGCATCCCTCCAGGGTGACGCGCAATTTTTAGCCATTCTGGAGCAGATGGGATGCGAGGTGAGCCGGGGAGAAAATTGGGCGGAAGTTCGAGTTAAAGAACTTCGGGGGATTGAAGTGGACATGAACACCATGCCCGACCTCGTTCCCACCCTGGCCATCGTTGCCGCCTTTGCTCAAGGGAAGACGGTCATCCGGAACGTCGGGCATCTGCGCCACAAAGAATCCGACCGCCTAAAGACTGTGGCCGGAGAACTGGCCAAAATGGGAGTCGAAGTAGCAGAAGGAAAAGATTGGCTGCAAGTGGAAAGGGGGAAAGCTCGGGGAGCTGAAATCGAAACCCATAATGACCACCGCCTGGCCATGAGTTTTGCCATCGCTGGGCTGGCCGTTCCCGGGATAAAAATTAAAGGGGAACGATGCGTGGCTAAATCCTTCCCGGGGTTTTGGGAAACACTCAAGAAGCTCTACTAAAAGGGGACAAGGGGTCAAGGGAAAAATTGCGGAATGCGGATTGCGGAATGCGGATTTAAAAAACTGTTATTCTGGAATCCTTGGACCCTGGAACCCTTTATTCTTATGAATATCATTTTAATCGGATACCGAGGGGCAGGCAAAAGCACTGTGGGCAGAATGCTGGCTGCCCGTGCCGGGAAAAAATTCGTGGATTCGGATGACTTGGTAGAAAAGCATCTTGGGGCTTCTATCAGCGACATGGTGAGGTCCAAGGGCTGGAAGCATTTTCGAGCCCTGGAGAAGAGAGTCATTGAGGAAATTTGCCGGGGAGACCATTTAATCATCGCGCCAGGGGGAGGAGCCGTACTTGACCCCGCCAATGTGCGGTCTTTGAGAAAAAATGGGCTCATCATTTGGCTGAAGGCAGACAGCGAAGTCCTTCGCGGAAGAATGGTTCAGGACCCTGGCACCACTGCCAGCCGCCCAACTCTGACCGGAAAAGGAGCGCTCGAGGAGCTCGAAGAAGTGCTGGCTATCAGAAATCCATATTATGCGCAAGTCGCCGATGTGGAGGTGGATACTTCGACCTTGGGCCGGGAGGAAGTGGTGGAGAAAATATTATCGATCGTCCGGGAAAGAAGGGGGGCATAAATTGGGCGGAAATTCTTTGGGCACTCTTTTCAAAGTAACCACCTGGGGAGAATCCCACGGGAAAGCTCTGGGGGCCGTGATTGACGGCTGCCCCCCTCGAATGGAACTTTCCGTTGAAGACATTCAGAAGGAATTAGAGCGGCGGAGGCCCGGCCAGGGAAAGGGAACCAGCCCGAGAAAAGAGGAGGATCGGGTGGAAATTCTCTCCGGCGTCTATGAAGGAAAGACGACTGGAACACCCATTGCCCTGCTGATCTGGAATAAGGACGTGGATTCAGAGCCTTACGAAGAATTGAAGGATGTCTTCCGACCCGGCCATGCCGATTTTACTTATCAGGCTAAGTATGGCATCCGCGACCATCGCGGCGGGGGAAGGGCCTCAGCCCGGGAGACGGTAGGAAGAGTGGCTGCCGGGGCTGTGGCCAAGAAGATCCTGGAAAGAGAAAAGGTGGATATTTTGGCTTATACCCTGGAACTGGGGGGAATCCGGGCGGAGAAGATGGATTACGCCGAGATCGAGAACAACGCGCTTTTTTGTCCGGACAGGGACGCCGCAATCAGAATGGCAGAGAAGATTGAAAAGACCCGGTTGCAGGGGGATACTCTGGGGGGCATCGTGGAAATTCTTGTCCGGGGATGCCCGTCCGGATTGGGGGAGCCGGTTTTCGACAAACTGGAAGCAGATCTGGCCAAAGGATTGATGAGTATTGGAGCCATCCGGGGAGTGGAGGTGGGTGCGGGGTTTCGGGTTGCCCGGCTGCTGGGCTCGGAATCCAATGACCCCCTGATACCCGGGGGATTTGAAAAAAATGATGCCGGGGGAATTTTAGGTGGCATTTCCACCGGAGCGGACATCCTGTTGCGGGTGGCCGTGAAACCCATTCCTTCTATTTCTCTGGAGCAGAAAACAATTGATTCTTTACGGAGGCCCGTATCTTTAAAAATGCGGGGCCGGCATGATGTTGCGGCCATCCCCAGGATCAACCCGGTGTGCGAAGCCATGGTGGCCATCGTCCTTGCTGATCATTGGCTTAGGCAGAGAGCGATATAGAGAGGGTGCAAATGGAAATCAACGCAAAAATTGAATTTTTACGGCAGAAAATCGATTCCATAGACGGGCAAATCCTCCAACTTCTGAACCAACGAGCGGAGGTTGCCCTGGAAGTAGGCAAAGTAAAGTCAGGGTGCAGAATGGACCCCTACAACCCTCAGCGGGAAGAAGAAATCATGCGCCGGTTGGAATTGTTGAATCTCGGTGCCTTCCCCAGAGGAGCCATTCCTCCGGTTTTCCGGGAGATTATTTCGGCCTGCCGTTCTTTGGAGGGGGAACTCACGGTTGCCTACCTCGGCCCGCCCGCCACCCATACCCACTTGGCCTGCATTGAGCGATTCGGGAGCTCTGTACAAACGGTTTCCCAAGAGAGTATCCAGGAAGTTTTCGATGCGGTGGAGAGGGAGAAAGCGAACTTCGGGATGGTGCCCATAGAAAATTCCACCGAAGGAGTGGTGAACCGGACCCTGGATATGTTCATTGATTCGGAAGTGAAAATCTGCGGCGAGATTTTGATCCGGATCTCTCACGATCTTCTTTCTATGAGCGGGAGAGCCCAAGACGTGGAAAGGGTTTATTCTCACCCCCAAGCCCTGGCCCAGTGCCGGCAATGGCTGAGGAAAAATTTTCCTAATGCCCAGATGGCTGAAACCGTGAGCACGGCCAAGGCCGCCCAGATGGCCGCCCAGGAATCGAAAGCTGCGGCTGTGGCCAGCTCCTTGGCTGCCGAACTTTACGGCCTGAAAATCATCGACTCCCGGATTGAAGACTACCTAAACAATTACACGCGCTTTTTGGTTCTCGGGCCCCAGGTCAGCGACAGAACAGGAAGGGATAAAACCTCGCTCCTGTTTTCCATCCCGGATTCGCCGGGATCTCTTTACGAAATCCTAAAACCCTTTTCCGAGAAG
>JAURYC010000022.1 GCA_030654105.1 Deltaproteobacteria bacterium | reverse complement strand
ACCTGGGCCTTCTGGCCAGAAGCCCGGACAACTGCGCTCGGTTGGCTACCGGACTTTCACGATGGCTGCTGACCCGGTGAACTATCGATCTTCGCTTGGGCCTGGGGTTCGGATTTGTTCAGCATCCTCCTGAGCTCTTCTCCCTGGACCATTTCCTTTTCCAGAAGGAGGTGGGCCAAGCTATCCAGGATATTGCGCCGTTCAGATAGGACCTGCTGCACTCTCTGATGGACCTCTTCCACCACCCGGGAAATCTCCTCATCAATCTGAGCCGCTTTCACTTCACTGTACGTTTTGCTGGGAGTAAAGCTTTCCGGGAGGAATATCGGCCGGCGCTCGCGCTCGTAGGTCACCAGGCCCAGGCGCTCGCTCATGCCATATTCCGTAACCATGGATCGAGCAATGTCCGTAGCCCGTTGCAAGTCATTCTGGGCGCCGGTGGAAATCTCTCCGAAGACCAACTTCTCAGCTACCCGCCCTCCTAAAAGGACGGCCAACCGGTCCAGTAACTCGGAACGGGTCAGCAAATAGCGGTCTTCGGTAGGCTGTTGCTGCGTATATCCCAGGGCCGCGATCCCCCGGGGGATGATGGAAATCTTATGGACCGGTTCGGCATGGTCTACGGATTCGGCCACGATGGCATGCCCGGATTCGTGGTAGGCAATGATTTCTTTTTCTTTGGGGCTCATCACCCGCTTTCTTTTTTCCAGTCCCGTGATCACGCGGTCAATGGCCTCGTCGAAGTCGGCCGCCTCTACTTCCTCTTTGTTCTTCCGGGCGGCCAGCAGGGCCGCTTCGTTGACTATGTTAGCTAAGTCTGCTCCCACAAAACCCGGTGTGCGGGCGGCAATTTTATGGAGGTCCACTTTCGGGGAGAGAAGGACATTTTTAGAGTGAATTTTCAGAATGGCCTCCCGACCATTAATGTCCGGCCGGTCCACCAGGACTTGCCGATCAAACCGCCCCGGCCTTAAAAGGGCCGGATCCAGAATCTCCGGGCGGTTGGTAGCGGCCATGATGATGACCCCTTTGTTGGATTCAAACCCATCCATCTCCACGAGAAGCTGATTCAGGGTTTGTTCCCGTTCGTCATGTCCTCCCATGACGTTCATCCCCCGGGCTTTACCCAGGGCATCCAGTTCATCGATAAAGATGATGCAGGGAGCCTGGCTGGTGGCCTGGGAAAAAAGATCACGGACTCGCGCTGCTCCCACCCCTACGAACATCTCAACGAATTCCGAGCCGCTGATACTGAAAAAAGGAACTTTGGCCTCTCCGGCCACGGCTTTGGCCAGGAGGGTTTTACCGGTTCCCGGCGCTCCCACCAAAAGTACACCCTTGGGAATTCTTCCGCCCAATCGTTGAAATTTTTCCGGGTTCTGTAAAAACTCCACGATCTCCTGGAGCTCTTCTTTGGCTTCATCGATTCCGGCTACATCGGTAAATGTGATTTTGGTCCCATCTTCGGCAAAGACCTTGGCTTTGCTTTTGCTGAAAGACATTACCCCCATGCCCGGGCCCATCCTTTTCATGGCGTACCTCCAGATCACGAAAAAAATGCCCAGGGGGATGATCCAGGAGAAAAGAGTATTTAGGAATTTGCTCTGGTAGAGGCCGGAATAATTTACCTTACGTTCATCCAGCTCTTTGACCAGGTTGGGATCCTCGACACGAACGGTGACGAAATCCTGGTCCTTTTTTTCTTCTCCTCCCTTAAGCGTTCCGTTGATACTCTCCGGGCCAATGATCACTTTACTAACCTGCCCTTCAGCCAGGCTTTGTTTAAACTTGCTGTAGGAAATACTCTCCACTTTGGGGGAAAGAAAGTAATGCTGTAAAAGGGTCAGCAGGGAAAAAACGATCAGAAAATACCAGATGCTGAAATGGGCCTTGGGGGGCAAAGCTTTCTTTTTCCGGGCGGGGTCCTGAGAACCGAAGAAAGAGCTGAGCTTTTCCCTAAAATTATCCTTTGGTCTTTTCTCTTGATTTGATGGCATATCCGCCTCCTTGAAAAAACTCGCCAAGAAAGTTTAAGATTTGGGTTGGTCTTCGTTTCCCTTGAGGGTCTTTAAGATCTCCTCCGCGATGATTAAATCTGCCGGTGCCCCTCTTTCCTGCAGTTGGGCCACTATTTTTCTCCGATCCGCTTCTGATTTGTTCTGCACCAATTTGAACTTTCCTATGATCTCCTCCACCATAAGGGCGTAGACCCCCGTAGCCGGAAGAACCTTTAGATAGAGCGGATCCCCGGGAGATATTTTCTTGTACCGCCCTTCCGGTTGATATTTCTGCATAAGCTGGTTGAGAACGGCGCATTTCTCTTCGGGGTCATCGATCGCCCTGCACTTCCCGCGCACCTGCACAGATTTAAAGGCAGTCGTGGCGGCGGCGGCATTCTCTTCCGAAGCAAAATGGGAGGGGACATAGCGTTGCACGGATACCACCGCAAAGGTGGCCCGTGGGTCTTGCTGTAAACATTCGTAACGCTCTCCGGCAACCGCTCCATGCCATAGAATCCGTCCATCGAAGACAAAATTCAATGGGGTAATCCTCGGCCATCCATCGGCTCCGTTGAAGGCCAAGTACCCGACTTCAGCGTTTTTCAGGACCTCTTCGAGTGATTCCTGATCTTTGACCGCAAATTCTTTTCTTCTCATCGATCCCCCTGAATACTAAGAGGGTTCAAGGATTCATGGGTTCAAGGGTCCCAGAGTTTTTCCTTGTCATATTTATTATTCCCTTCGACCCCTTGAATCCTTTCAATTCTCCCGGTACACACTTCAACCTAAAAAATGCGTGAATTGGAGGCGCAACCTTCAGGTTGCGTTGTTTATTCAATATGGGATT
>JAURYC010000021.1 GCA_030654105.1 Deltaproteobacteria bacterium | reverse complement strand
GGGTTGCCGTGCCCGAAAAGTTGATAAGAGAACTGGAGGGATTGCCCAGGAACCAGCTGGTGGAGAAAAGTCTGCAAATCTCCGTAGCCCTTCTCAAGAGGATGAAACCCCTGTGCCAGGGGGTCCACTTCATACCGGCGGGGTGGGAGATATATGTGCCCGGAATTGTCCAGGAAATAGTCGGTGAAAGGATGCCAAAGTCCTAGCACTGGACGGGCAAACTTTTAAGGGCTGTCCTGCACTAAATAGACAGGCCGGAAACCCTTGGCTTTCTGGGGCATATAATAACAATTTGTTCACAGGGGAATCCCTCAATTTACAGAACATCGATATTCCCCGGTAAGAACTTTCTGCTTGCCTTCCCTTTTCCTTTCTGTTATTTTCCTCTGGACACGCCGCAGTAATTTTTTCAAAAATCTTGGCCCTCTTGGCGCTCGGGGGTCATCTCATTTTCTTCTAAAGGAGGAACCTATGAAGACACCACTGTGGAAGCCATCCGAGCAACAGATCAAGAACGCGAACATCACCCGCTTCATCGAATATGTAAACAAGAAGCAGGGGAAGCGGATGAACAGCTATTTTGATCTCTACCAGTGGTCCATCGACCAAATTCCCGATTTCTGGGCGCGCATGTGGGAGTTTATGGATATCAAGGCCTCCCGGGGGTACACCCAAGTCGTGGATGACCTACGTAAGTATCCGGGAGCCAATTGGTTCCCCGGAGCAAGATTAAATTTTGCCGAGAACCTCTTGCGGTATCGAGACGACCGGCTGGCTTTTATTTTCAAAGGGGAAATGCAGAAATACGCCCGGATGACCTACCGGGAACTCTATACCACCGTGGCCCGCCTGGCTAAATCGTTGCGGGAAATCGGGGTGAAGCCGGGTGACCGGGTGGCGGCCTACATGCCCAACTTGATGGAGACGGCCATCGCCATGCTGGCAGCCACCAGTGTCGGGGCGACGTGGTCCTCCTGTGCCACGGATATCGGATCTCAGGCGGCCCTGGACCGACTCGGGCAAATTGAGCCGAAGGTTTTATTTACCGTCAACGGCTATTATTATAAGGGCAAGACCTTCAGCTCTGTGGGAAACGCCGCGGAAATCGCCAAAGGAATCCCTTCCCTGAAAAAAGTCGTGGTCGTTTCTTACACCGATGACCAACCCGACCTGAGCCATATTCCCAATGCCGTCCGGTACGAAGATTTCTTGTCCAAGGAAAAAGAACCCCCCCTGGAATTTGAGCAGCTGCCTTCCGACCATCCCGTATATATCATGTTCTCCTCGGGGACTACTGGCAAGCCAAAGTGTATGGTCCAGGGGGCCGCAGGCGTCTTGATGGAACACTTGAAAGAACTCATCCTCCACACCGATTTGAAGCGGGAGGACCGGATCCTGTACATCACCACCTGCAGCTGGATGATGTGGAACTGGTTAATTAGCTCTCTGGGGGCTGGCGCCACAATCATCTTATACGATGGCAACCCCAATCATCCCGACCCCGGGAATATGTGGAAATTAACCCAGGATGAAAAAATTACCATCTTCGGCACCAGCGCCAGTTACATTAATTTCCTCCGCAGCCAGGGGCTGAAACCGGGGAAAGATTATGATTTATCATCGCTGAGAGCAATATCGCAGACCGGCTCGCCTCTTTCTGCCGAAGGGTTCGAATACGTTTATCAGGATATCAAAAAAGACCTCCATTTTAATTCCATCTCCGGGGGCACGGACATTAATGGATCTTTTGCGGGCGGCAACATCATCAGCCCGGTTTACGCCGGGGAGCTGCAAGGGCCGACCCTGGCGATGAAAGTGAAAGCTTACGACGAAAAGGGAAAGCCGATTTATGATAAAGAGGGAGAGCTCGTCTGCGAGGCTCCGGCGCCCTCCATGCCCCTTTACTTCTGGAATGATCCGAAGGGGGAAAAGTATAAAAGTGCCTATTTTGAATTTTACCCCAACGTGTGGCGGCATGGCGATTACATCGTGATGCACAAAGACACTGGGGGGTTAACATTTTATGGCCGGTCGGATGCCGTCTTGAAACCTTCCGGGGTACGCATCGGCACCGCCGAAATTTATAACCAGGTGGAGAAATTAGGGGAGATCGCCGATAGCCTGGCCATTGGGCAGGATTGGCAGGGGGATCAGCGCATCCTTCTCTTTGTGAAAATGGCTCCCGGATACACCCTGACCGAAGAATTAAAAAATAAGATCCGCAAGACCCTGCGGGAAAAGGCTTCCCCCAGGCATGTCCCCGCCATCATCATGGAAATGCCCGATGCTCCTTATACTCTGAATATGAAAAAAGTGGAAAGTGCGGTTACCAACATTATCCACGGAAGGCCGGTTCTGAACCGGGATGCCCTGACGAATCCAGAGGTACTGGATTATTTTGAAAAAATTCTCCCGGAACTGCAAAAATAAAAAAAGAGGATGGCCAGTATAGAGGAATTCTCTAAAGCAGTAAAAAAAAAATAAAGGAGGGTATCGCTATGTTACGAAAACTTGCTTCTTTTTTCACCTTCATTATGAGACATTATCTTCCCGATGCTTACCTTTTTGCCATTCTTCTCACCTTTCTTTCAGGAATTCTGGCGCTGATCTTTACTGATGCCGGTTATGTGAAACTCATCAGAACATGGGGGGATGGAGTTTATGGGATTGTAGCCTTTGCCATGCAGATGATTTTAATCCTCATTACCGGACATGCTCTGGCGCTCACACCCCCCATTAACAGGGTTTTGGTCTGGATCGCCGGAGCAGGAAAAACTCCGATCAAGGCCGGAATGATAGTGGCCTTGGTGGCCGGAATTTGCAGCTGGATCAACTGGGGCTTTGGGTTGATTGTGGGAGGCCTGTTAGCCTTGGAGATAGCCAAAAGGACTGCGAAAGTGGATTATGCCTACCTCGTCGGGGCAGCGTACAGTGGTTTCGTTTGCTGGCATATGGGGCTTTCAGGTTCCATTCCCCTGGTCATTGCTACCCCCAAGCATGCCCAGAATTTTGTGGAGAAGATAACCGGTGCGGCTGTGCCGGTCAGCCAGAGTATCTTTCCAGCATTCAATCTTTTGCCGGCCCTGCTCCTCATCTTCACGGTCCCCCTTCTTTTTGCTTTAATCCACCCTAAAAAGGAAGAGACCATATGCTTACCGGATGATAAGATAGATGAATTAACGAAAGTTGTTCCTCGGGTGGCAAGGCCTGAAAATCCCACCCTTGCTGAACGGATTGACCACAGTTACACCATCAATATAATTTTTGGGATCATGGGGTTATCCTACCTTATCTGGCATTTCTCAACAAAGGGGTTCGACCTTAACTTGAATATCGTGATTTTCATCTTTTTCATCATCGGGGTCATTCTCCATGGGAAGCCGGTCAATTATATAAAAGCCATAGAAATTGCCATCAAAGGAGCCGGTGGAATTGCCCTGCAATTCCCCCTTTACGGAGGCATACAAGGGATCATGATTGGTACTGGACTGGCGAAAGTCATCGCTGGCTGGTTTGTGGCCATCTCCACTCACCAGACATTTTATATGTTTCAGTTCTGGGCAGCAGGGATCATCAATATGTTTATTCCCTCTGGTGGAGGACAATGGGCTGCTCAAGGCCCCATCACTATGGAGGCAGCAAAGATGATGGGTGTAGATGCCGTCCGGTCAGCTATGATGGTCGCCTGGGGGGATCAGTGGACGAATATGATTCAGCCATTCTGGGCATTACCCCTTCTTGGCCTCTGCGGCCTCTCTGCCAGAAATATCATGGGGTATACGACGATGACCCTCATATGGAGTGGTATCGTCTTAAGCATCTTTGCCTTGTTAATCGGCTACCGGATTTTTTAGCAAGGTTAACCGGTTCCGGCCTCCTCTCCGTTTTGTGATGTAGTCATTGCAGGAGAAAAGAGAAAGACGGATTCAATGATTATGGAGGAGAATCCCCCTGATTCGCCCGGCCTCTCGCTAAATGGGGTCGGGCGTTGTTTTTGTCGGCCCTTCCTCCTCCTTCACCATCCTTCCTTGGCAGAAGGGAAGTGAGGACTCTGGTGACTTTCTTTTCCCGCCGATGCTTTCTCCATCATCACCCTCCCGCCCGGTTAATGGGTGAACATTCGTAACCTTAAAAGGTGAAGGGTAGCAAGCTGATTTAAAGTATTGTTTTCGGGAAATGAATATGTTAGAAAAAACATTCATTCCCCGCAAGCAGTTGGGAAAATTGAAGGAAATAAAATTTTAGGAGGTTGCCATGTTCTATGAGGTAAAAGTTCCAGAAGCAAAACCGGGCGAGAAACAAATTTCTGCTCTGGTAGTCCTGAATCCGTCCGAATCCAGGCGACTTCTGGCTAAGGCCACGGTGGCCCTTCCCGAGGTGCAGAATGCCTGGAAAAGCGGGATGATCATTATTGGGCGGGGCATCACTAACGCCTACGTCACCGAAGAGCTCTTCGGGATTTCCTTGGAGCCCAAGGCAGGACAGACCATGGGCCTGATTAGCAAAGGGTTCACTAACTCCCATGCAGGACTGCCTCCCTCCACCTGGCATGTGATCAAGAAAGGAAAGGTGGTGGAAGGAGCGGACTCGAACGTTGAAATTCTAAATTTCGGGCCGGAAGATGTCTTTATCAAGGGGGGCAATGCCATCGACAATCAGGGAAATGCCGGGGTGTACGCTTCCGGTTTGAAAGGGGGTACCATCGGCATGTGCTGGCCGATTGTTACGGCCCGGGGCGCTCATCTGATTCGGCCGGTGGGGCTCGAAAAGCTCGTCCCTTCTGTCCTGGAAGCTTCGATGCATTCGGGGATTTACCACTTCAAATATAGCATGGGCCTGCCGGGGAGGATTATCCCGGTAACTTCGAGCAAGGTAGTCACGGAAATCCAGGCTTTCGCCCTCCTGGCTGGTGTTCGAGCCTATCATATTGCTTCCGGAGGGGTGGGCGGCTCCGAAGGGGCCATCGTTCTCAGTTTGGAAGGAGATGAAGAGAAAGTAAAGAAGGCTTTTGATTTGGCTAAATCTGTAAAAGGGGAACCGGCGGTGACTTTGCCCGATAAATACAAAGTAAGTTCGCCGGCTGATTACCAGTACGAGGCCCTGGCTCAACTCGGTACCTTAGGGGGACTATAGAAAAGAGGATGTAAGGCGCAAGGCGTAAGGCGATAGGTAATAGGTCATGACCAAATGATTAAATCACCAGAGCCTCTTGCAAAAGTATTTTTTGTGGTTCGACAAGCTCACCACGAACGGAAAAACTAAATAATTTCAACCTAAGCCCGTTCACCCTGAGCCTGTCGAAGGGTAAATTACGGACTTTTGCAAGAAGCTCACCAACTAAAGCAATGTCCAATACGCTTAAGTATTTTTTCGAACCCAGAAGTGTGGCTATCATTGGTGCATCAAAAACCCCGGGAAAGGCCGGGAATGAGATCCTGAAAAATATAGTTGCCAATGGATTTGCCGGTAAGGTTTTTCCCATCAACCCGAGTGAAGAGGATATCCTGGGCTTCAGGACCTTCCGTTCGGTGAAAGACATTCCCGAACCGGTGGACCTGGCGGTCTTCATTGTGCCGGCGGAAAAGACTCTGGAGCCGCTCCAGGAGTGTGCCGAGAAAAAAGTGCCGGCGGTAGTCATTGCCTCTGGGGGGTATGCCGAAGTGGGCCATCAGGGAGCCCGACTGCAGGAAGAGATTCTTGCGGTGGCCAAAGCCGCAGGGATGAGAATTATCGGGCCCAATACCAGCGGCCTGACCAGCACTCCCGCATCCCTTACCACGACTTTTTTCCCTCTGGGAAAAATCCGTAGGGGGCCGATCAGCTACATTGCCCAGACCGGTAATTTTGCCACTCATACCATGAAATGGATCCTGACCGGGGAAAATTTTGGCGTGGCTCGGGTGGCTGGGTTGGGCAATAAGATCGACGTGGAAGACGCCGAAGTCCTGGAATACCTGGGACAGGACCCGGAGACGAAAGCCGTTTTGATGTATGTCGAAGGGTTCCGGAAAGCTCGCCGTTTTTTCGAAGTGGCCCGGGAGGTCACCAGAAAAAAACCGGTGGTCATTCTCAAAGGAGGGCGGACAAAGGCCGGGGCCGAAAGGGCTTTTTCTCACACCGCTTCCCTGGCCGGGGATGATGCGCTTTGGGATGCAGCCTTCAGACAAGCGGGAATCGCCCGGGTACGAAGATACTTTGATCTGATCAACGTGGCCAAGGGGATTGCCTTTCAACCCTTGCCCCCGGGGAGGCGCATTTCTTCGCTGGCTCCCTCAGGGGCCCTGGGCGTGGTCGTGGCCGACGCCTGTGAATCCGTGCGTTTGAAGATGGCCTGCCACTCGGAAAAGACGCTCAAGAAGCTTCGGGAGATAAGCGCTTCTTGGGTAACCATATCCAACCCGGTGGACATGTCGGCCATCACTCCGATTGCCGGCCGGGTGGAAGGGTACAGAGCAGTTGTGGAAACCCTTCTGCAGGACGAGGGTGTGGACGCGGTTGTCCCGATTCTGCTTGCTTCTCCGGACGTTCCGGCGGAAAAATACAATTTCCTGCCGGAGCTTTCCTCCCGCTATCCCGACAAGCCGATTTACGTGAGCTTCACGGGAGACAAGCAACGTTATGAACAGGCCAAAGCTTTCTTAGAGCAGCGTTCCATCCCTGTCTTTGTTCCGCTGGAAGATGTATTCGAGACCCTGGAAGTTTTATGCCGCTGCCGGGAGGTGTTGAATAGAGGGTGATCAATCATTTCTGGACGCAGATTCACCCTGTTAGATGTTTACTATCTAACAGGGTAAACGCATATTTTCAGGATTTTTAGGCCAAGAAGTTAGAATACAGAACTCAGGAAACAGGAATCAGAATTATAACCGAACAAAGTTTCCTAAAGAATTCTCTTTTTTACTGCGAGGATCTGTGAAAGTCTTCGTCCCAGATAGTTCAAGCGAGAAAAGGCAGGGGTGTTCCTTTCCGGTAAACCAGAGCCTGGCAAGAGGTGATCAGGTGCCCTTGCTCGTCGAACACCTTGATGTCGTAATTGGCGGTCTTGGCAGTATGGCTAAATTCTTTGGCCTCGGCAGTGAGCTTGCTTCCCGGAGCAGGGGAGGACACGTAAGTAATATTCATATTCAAGGCCACGGCCATGGTGCCATGAGAGTTGGAGGCGGTCTCAAAAGCTTCGTCGATAAGGGCAAATAAAGCTCCACCATGGGCCAGGCCAAAAATGTTTTCCATGTCCGGGGTGAAAGTCATCTCCACCCTGGAATATCCTTCATCCAGGGCGGTAAGTTTCAGCCCGAACTTCTGGGCAAAAGGCTCTCTTTCTACCTGTCTGAAAATTGCTTCTTTCACTCTCCCGTCCATGACAACTCCGTTCTAACATTTTTTAGCCACGCTCTTTTTGTTTTCCGGATCAGTGGCGAAGGGGTGGGAAATTCTTTCCAAGGCTCGTTGAGCCAGTTCGGCGGAATATTGGGTCCACTCTCGTTCCTTCATTGCGGGGGAAGGAAGCCGGATCTCGAAGCGGCAAGTCTCGGCACCTTTGGGCATGATTTGGGTGAACCGGGCATCGGCAGCGATTTCCGTACTCTCCTGAAAAGCCTCAAGAAGGCCCTGGACAATGTACCGCTGAACCCGGCAGTCAAAAGGCTTGTAGTGGTCCTGATGGGGGCACCAGAGTACGTCACAGGTGCATTCCTCATCGCTTACCACTCTGGGGACTTCCGGCGAAGCCCAGACTTCCTCATTCACATAGGTCACGAATGCAGAGACGACCTCGATCGGCCGCATTCCCGGGGGGAATTCACGGTCTTTAAGAACTTCCCGGCCAATCTCCCTTCCCAGGTCGGTAAGGATTCTGGTCATGACTTCCTGGCCTTCCGCCCCAAAGCGCTTTTCCACACCTTCCATCATCCGCACCACAGCCAAAGCCATCATCTGCCCCCATTTGAATAGCCGGGCAGGATCATAATCGTCACGGTGTAGAGCCTTCTCCCGCAACCTGCGGGTTGCAAGGGCGAAATGGCGAGAAAGCTTGACTCCGGAGCGCTCCCATCGCAGATCATCCATCTGGCTTTTTTTCATAGGCTTCTCCTTTTTTATAAAAAGGGTTCGAGGAGTTGAGGGTTCAAGGATTAATGGATTAACGTATTTTTTCTTGCAAAACTTTGATAGAGAAAGAATAAAGAATAATCTTAGAACCAATTATAGACAAACTTATTTCCCCGCGATAGTCCTAATTTCGTTTTTCTTCTTTTCATGATTCCTTTTTTAGGGTAAATTAATACAAACGCATTTAATTTCTTGACATTCTGCCTCCTCACTCTGCCCCTCTCCCCCGCTGGGGGAGAGGGATGGGGTGAGGGGGAACATAAAAATTTTTGAAGGGAGTGGCGCTAAGATGAAGGGCAGAATGAGAAATTATGTAATCTGGTACATGGTATCTGCGATGTTTGTAATCGGTATTACCCCTCGGGTTTACGCAGGCCTTTCGCCATCGGAGGCGATGACCGTTGCCCAGTTTGATCGGACCGCGGACCTGCAAAAGATCCAAAAAGTTTTGGAATTGAAGATGATCAGCGAAAGGCTCCGGCAATTGGGGTTTACCGAGGAAGGAATCCAGCAAAGATTGAACCAGCTCAGCAATGAGCAGATTCATCGATTGGCCTTAAAGCTGGATGAACTGAAGGTGGGCGGCAACGGGGCAGAAGTGATCATCTCGGTTTTGGTCATTGCTATCTTGGTGGTCATTTTGATCTATCTTTTAGGGCATCAGCTTGTTATTAAAAAAGGTTGATCCCATCGGCATAATTACCTCTGCCGGGATTTCCGCCCAAAGGGGGGCCTTTTATATGGGCAAGAAAAAGCGGAAGGCACTCCGTTGTTTTAGAAAGGGAATGATCGGGACTACATCCTTAACTTGATTGTATAGGAAATTCCTTTTTGGACACAGATGTACACAGATTATCAGGATAAACTAAAAAGAAAATAATTATCTGCGTTTATCTGCGAAAATCTGTGTCCCAATAAATTTTAAAAATCAGGATTTGATCCGGCGGATAATGTCAAGTTTCGTATCGATTTCTTCCTCTTGGAAATCAGATCCCCGCCCTATACCCCTAATGCGGAGTTTCTGATCTAACGGGGCGGGGGATGCAGCGCAACGCCGCAGATGGACTTTTTACGAAGCCATCAAAATTCATTATGGGCACAACCGGGGCTCAAGAGCCTG